>JBCCRX010000073.1:0-20173 GCA_039201015.1 Bacteroidota bacterium
AAAAAAAGGGTTTTTCTAAAACCCTTTTTTCTCCCTCAAACTCCCCTATCTAAAATACAAAGAAACTTATTTTACAATGTACTTAACAGATTGGGACATAAAAAGCAGTTATTAACTGATGTTACGCACTCGTATGTTTTGGCACGAGAAATCTATTAGCCTGTCAAAGCTACTGTGTTTTGAATTAGAGTGGCTTCGACAGCCGACGATTTGTAAACAAGTGGCACTTTGTGTCGTTTGCAATTTGGTGTTTTGCGTAACATGAGTTATTAATTCAATATATAAAAATGAAAACCTATAAAATAGCAGTCATTAATGGCGATGGAGTTGGGCACGAAATAGTTCCTGCCGCAATGAAACTAGTGCATAAAGTAGCGGATAAATACAATTTCAATCTAATTACCCAAAGTTTTCCTTTTGGGGCAGGCTACTACAAAAAAACAGGGGAGTTCATGCCAAAAGATGGCTTGGACACTTTGAAAGACTTTGATGCTATTCTTTTTGGAGCAGTTGGTTTGCCTGATGTGGACGACCGCTTGCCTTTCAAAGACTATACAAATAAGGTGAGAACTGCCTTTAAGCAATATGTCAATTACCGTCCTGTTAAGTTGTGGCCAGGCATCAAGAGTCCTTTGCGCAATAAGACGGAAAAGGATATTGACTTTGTGATTATCAGAGAAAACAACGAAGGAGAATTTGTGCAAAACGGTCGCATCCTATATCCAAATCAGCCCGAAGGCTTAGCGACAGATACGGCTATTTTTACGCGAAAAGGCATTGAACGAGTAGCCCACTACGCTTTTCAGTTGGCTCAAAAAAGAAGAAAACACCTTACAAGTGTCACTAAATCCAATACGCTCATTTATACACTTGGCTACTGGGATCAAGTTATTGAAGAGTTAGCGCAACAATATCCCGATGTAGTCTATCGAAAGATGTATGTAGATGCGGCTTCTGCTAATTTTGTGCTGCATCCAGAGTATTTTGATGTGATTTTGACGACCAATATGATTGGAGATATTTTAAGTGATTTAGGTGGAGCTATTATGGGTAGCCTAGGACTTGGTGGTAGTGGAAATATCAATCCAGAAGGAGAATACCCTAGTATGTTTGAGCCTATTCATGGTTCAGCACCAGACATTGCAGGCAAAGAAATTGCTAATCCCATTGGTCAGTTTTGGTCTGCTGCTCAAATGCTAGCACATTTAGGAGAAACGGCTGCTGCGGAAGATATTATTCAAGCAGTTGGGCAAGTGACTCGAAAAGGAATATTGACCGTTGATTTGGGCGGAAAAGCAAGTACGAGTGAAGTGACCAATGCCGTATTAGCAGCAATGAAAGCTGCCGTTCCAGTTTAAAACTAAGCTATACCATACACCATGTTCGATTTATCTAAATATCACATTCGTGACCTGAGCCTTTCTTATGAAAAAAGAATAGCTGGCTACGATTATGATATTGCTAGAACAATAGCTAAAAATGGTTGGAATGCAAGGATGCTACATATATATTCTCATGCGGGTACACACATGGATGCGCCCTCGCACTTTGAGGTTGCTGACACAACGATTGACCAATTTTCACCCCATCAATTAATGGGGAAAGCCCACTTAGTACATATTCCTATCAAGGCATCACGACAACTACTAAAAATTGATGATTTAGGGGCAGTTGTACATCAGTTCGAAGCAGGAGATAGTTTACTGCTCCGAACCGATTGGAGCCAATTTTTAGGACAGCAAAAATACCGTGATGAATTACCAAGAATCAGTGAAGAACTGGCACAATGGTGTGTTGAAAAGCAGGTGAAAATGTTAGGGGTAGAACCCCCCTCAGTTGCAGATGTGAATGATTTGGAAGAGGTGACTAGAATTCATCACATTTTGCTCAAAGGAGAGGTGATTATAGTTGAGGGCTTGACCCATTTAGATAAAATTCAGCAAAAGCAAGTATTTTTAATCGCCTTGCCTTTAAAAATTAAGCAAGGTGATGGTGCACCCGCTAGAGTCATCGCTTTTGAGAAAAAACAAAACGAAATATAATGACCGCCACCACAAGGAATAAAGCGGATTTACTAGCTACCCTGCCTCCTGAAAGGCAGGTGTCAGCATTGGTGGATATTCAAAAAAATAGAGCAGCTAAAATAGATGCTGTCATTGTATTAGACGACGACCCAACTGGCACACAAACCGTCTATGACATACCCATTTTAACCGATTGGAAAATCGAATCGCTACTTCAAGAATTTCAGCACGGAACGCCCATTTTCTACATTCTAACCAACTCTAGAAGCCTAACAGAACAAGAAGCAACCGCGCTATCTATCGGAATTGGTGAAAACATTCGACGAGCAGCAGCCCAAACAGGCACTCGTTTTTGGATCATTAGCAGGAGCGATAGCACTTTGAGAGGACACTATCCTGCCGAAGTGACTGCATTAGAACAAGGGCTTAGATGGGGAAAAAGTACACAATTCATTATCCCTGCTTTTTTTGAAGGAGGCAGATATACCATTCACAATACTCACTATGTTCAGCAGGGCGAGGAACTCATACCCGCAGCACAGACGCCCTATGCCAAAGACAAAGTTTTTGCCTATCAACATTCTGACCTACAAGATTGGGTACTAGAAAAAACAAACAGGCAACTCCATTCAGATGATATTCAAATCATTGATTTAGAGGTATTAAGGAAGAGTAGTTTACCTGAGTTGGTCGGAATACTAAATCAATTCAAAAAAGAAACAGTTTGTATCGTCAATGCAGCCACTTATTCCGATTTGTACTTCTTTGCTGAAGCTATACTAAAGACCGATTTAAAACCCATTTTCAGAACGGCAGCGTCCTTTGTCAGAGCGATAGCAGGCTTAGCAGAGAAAGCCCTTCTTGATGGTAAGACTATCCTAAATGATACGCAAAATGGGGGCTTAATAGTTGTTGGATCTTATGTGCCCACTTCTTCTTACCAACTGCAACATTTGCTTAGCCATCGAAAAGAAATATTTCCCGTAGAAATCGAAGTCAATCAAATTTTAGCCACTGAAAATCCCATTGAGCTTTGCCGTGAATACACGCAAACAGTGAACGATTTACTGGCAAAACGAAAAACGGTGGTGCTTTACACGAGTCGGGAACTCATCACCGCTAATACGGAAGAAGAGAACCAAGCGATTGGAAAAAGCATTTCTTACTTCCTCACTGAAATTGTAGCTAAACTGAATTTGAATCCTTCTTACATATTAACCAAAGGGGGCATTACCTCGAGTGATATTGCGACCAAGAGTATAGGGGTAAAAAGAGCTACAGTAAAAGGACAAATTATCAAAGGCGTTCCAGTTTGGCAACTTGGTGAAGAGACTAAGTTTCCCCAAAGTCATCAAATTATTTTTCCAGGTAATGTTGGAACGGAAAGCTCGTTGACGGAAGTTTTAGATAAACTAGTCTGCAGTTGAATAGGAGATTTCGGATTTTAGCCTTACCCAAATCCCAAATTTTCTGATTGTAACGTTTTGCGGTGAACGAAAAAAGTCTCCAAAAATCAGCAAACTCAGTGGTTTTCCGCGCCTCTGGCGCGAAAATTCTTTTGGAGAGAGAGAGGAATCGGCGATGAAACCGCCGATTCCTCTCTCCCTCCTGAAGTTCCCTTCGCTGCGTCAGCAGCGAGGTATATGGAATTTCAACACTTAATGAGATGCTATTGCAGCGTTTACTAATCACCGCATTCCGTTATAATCAGCAAATTTTTATATCAAAACAAAACTATAAAAAACATGGCCAGCTTCTTAAAGGGCAGACATTGGATAGCAGCAGGTATGTTTCTACTTGCGCTACTGCTATACATTGACCGCGTGTGCATTTCAGTGGCCAAAGACCCTATTGCAGGAGAT
The DNA here is from genome assembly GCA_039201015.1 of Bacteroidota bacterium. Lineage (GTDB taxonomy): Bacteria > Bacteroidota > Bacteroidia > Chitinophagales > Saprospiraceae > JAAUTG01. The sequence continues at coordinate 3,887 of JBCCRX010000073.1, forward strand.
TTGAGTCTGAGCGATAAATCTATGGGCTGGATTCTATCTGCTTTTGCACTGGGCTACGCACTGGTGCAAGTACCTAGTGGCATGATGGCAGACCGATATGGACCCAGGAAAGTGCTAGCAGGCATCGTTACTTTTTGGTCGGGTTTGACTGCACTGACTGGAATGGCATGGAATTTCCTCTCCATGTTGGTCATCCGCTTTTTGTTTGGGGCTGGCGAAGCAGGTGCATTTCCTGGCATGTCTAGAGCTATCTACTCTTGGATGCCACTGCAAGAAAGAGGTATCATCACAGGCATCAATTTTTCGGGCTCCAGATTAGGTGCAGCATTTGCTTTGCCGCTAGTGGCTTGGCTCATTGAACGCTACAGTTGGCAGACTACTTTTTTGATACTAGGAGGAGTTGGTGTACTATGGGCATTGGCATGGTGGTTGCTTTTTAGAGATACCCCCGAGGAACATCCAAAAATTGCACAAGCAGAAAAAGATTACATCATAGCAAATCGGCAACAAGCTAGCATTATCAAACAAGCACTGAGTCGGAAAGCCTTATTCCAATCTAAGAATATGTGGTCAGCGATTGGGCAATACTTTTGCAGTAATTTCACATTTTTCTTTGCCTTGACTTGGCTGTTCCCTTATCTAAAAAACAAATATGACTTAGCAGCTGTAGAAGCAGGATGGTATGCAGTGGCACCCTTCATTGCAGGGGCAATAGGTAATTGGGTAGCAGGCGGCATGGTGGATGCTATCTATAAAAAAGGAAACTGGAACTTGTCTCGAAATCTGCCTGCCATCATAGGCTTTGCATTAGCAGCATTAGGACTCATCGGTAGTTTGTATATGACGACTGCTTTGGGCGCAATTCTATTTTTAAGTATTGCTATTTTGGGAGCAGATATGACCCTTCCACCATCTTGGGCTTTGTGCGTGGATATTGGAAAAAGCAATTCAGGGGCAGTCTCAGGTACAATGAACATGGCAGGCAATATTGGTGCTTTTCTGACGGCTTTGGCATTTCCTTATCTCACAGATTGGACAGGTTCGGTGGACTATTTCTTTTATGTAGCAGCGGGACTGAATATGTTGGCTATATTATTGTGGTGGCGAGTGAGGGCAGAAGATGGACTAACTTACTGATTGGACTTTTGAGACGTTATGAAATATACTTAAAAAACCTTGATTTTTTTGGAAGGATTTGACTTGTCTGCCTCATCGTGTCCGTCTTACCGTGTCCGCCTCAGGCGTGAGGCGTGAGGCGGACGTCCTTCTAAACCAAAACGAACGAAATTTTAATAGTTGGCGATATCTTTCTAAAGATACTTGACCAAATGAAATCATTTAGAGCCTATATTCATTTGCATAGATTTATCCCATACGCAGTATAAAATCAACTTTAAAATGATAAAATTAAAAATCATAGCACTAGCAATCGTTTTAGTCTTGCTAGTAGGCTGTAATTCAAGCAAAGTCTTTGAAGAAAAAAATGGCTTTCTGATCGTAGAAGCAGAAGACTTTCATGCGCAAGAATTGGATCAAATTAGGAAGTGGTACAGAATAGATGCCAACTACACCGCTAATATTCAGCCAGATGTAGATGGCAATCATTCGAGTACAGCTAGTGGGAAGGCTTATTTAGAGATACTACCCGATACCAGAACCAATCATGATGAGCAGTTGGTGAGAGGAGAAAATTTTTCCAATATTTCAGGTAAATTAGGTGTCCTTCACTACAAGGTCAAATTCAATACACCAGGTAAATACTATGTCTGGGTTCGAACGTTTTCTACTGGCAGTGAAGACAATGGCATACACGTAGGTTTGAATGGCGAATGGGTGGAAAGTGGACAAAGAATGCAATGGTGTGAGGGTAAAGAGGAATGGACTTGGGCGAGCAAGCAACGAACAAAGGAAGAACATTGCGGCATAGAACAGCAAATTTATTTGGAAATTCCATCTATAGGCATACATACGATTTCTTTTTCCATGCGAGAAGATGGATTTGAATTTGACCAATGGGCGATGAGTCAAGAATATGATATTTTGAATAAACTCCAGCAACCTTAAAAAAATGAGAAAAATAAGATTGGCTTGCATTGGTGCAGGTTATTTCTCCCAATTTCATGTAGAAGCTTGGCAGCGGATTGCGGAAGTTGAGTTAGTTGCTATTTGTGATCAACAAATTGAAAAAGCTAAAGTATTAGCACAACAGTTTCAAGTTGAGAAAATATATAAGGAGGTCTCCGAATTATTGGATCAAGAAGATTTAGAGGTAGTCGATATTATAACACCACCTGAAACACATTATTCGCTGTGTTTGCAGGCAGCAGAAAAAGGTATCCATATCATTTGCCAAAAACCACTGGCTCCTACTTTAGAAATCGCGGAAAAATTAGTGACCGCAGTAGAGGCAAAACAAGTGCGCTTGATGATCCACGAAAATTGGCGATTTAAGCCTTGGTATCGGCAGATCAAAAAGATGCTAGCTGAAAACGCCATTGGCGCTAAAATTCATAGCATCTATTTCCAAATGCGTATGGGGGATGGTTGGAGCGCAGATGCCTATCTAAGCAGGCAGCCTTACTTTCGAAAAATGCCCCGATTGTTGGTTTATGAGACGGGTATTCATTTTATAGATACTTTTCGATACCTCCTTGGAGAAGTAGAAAGTGTTTATGCTGATCTTCGCAGATTGAACCCCAATATTGCTGGTGAAGACGCTGGTATGCTCCTTTTTAATTTCAAAAATGGTGCTAGAGGTGTTTGGGATGCTAATCGTTTCAATGAGTCCAATCATCCAAACCCAAGATATACCTTCGGAACAATGCTGTTAGAGGGGAATGAAGGAAGTATTCGATTGAATAACAATGGTAAGATAAGTATCCAAAAACTCGGTGAAAAAGAAAAAGGTGTACCTTATCATCATGAAAATAAAAACTTTGCTGGCGACTGTGTCTATTTTCTACAATCTCATTTTGTTTCTTGCTTTTTAAGCCAATTACCATTTGAGAATAGTGGATTTGCTTATTTAAAGAATTTGGAAATCCAAGAAGCGATCTACCAGAGTGCAGCAGAACAAAAACTGGTTTATATTTCACAATAGTCCGTGCAATTTTTGAACCACAAAGGACCTAAAAATCTAATATTCAAATAGTTGTACTTTCACTACCTTTTTTTGTCAGCCAAAAAAGTGGAAACAAAATCTCTAGCTCTAGCATCTGAATTTATTATTTTACTAGCTGAAGCCTTTTCCTTGTTGGTAGTATTCTTTGTTCGGAGTCGAATTCAAACAATGTGACACTTTCTTGTTTATTTTGCAAGTCCTCTAAAATTATTATATTTTATTCAGATGAATTATCATGGAACCATCTAAGTCGATTTGTGAAGAGAAGGTATTTCAAAAAATCTATTATGAACACATTAATCACTTAAAAGCTTTCTTGTATTATAAATCAGGTAATCGGGAATTTGCGGAAGATGGTGCTCAAGAGGCGTTTTTAAAATTATGGAAAAACTGTAGTTCCGTTGATGTAGCTAAAGTCAAAAACTTTCTTTTCACTACTGCTAAAAATCTTTTTCTTGATGATGTAAAGCATCAAAAAGTAATACTCAAATATCGACAAAAATTACCTACGTCTAGAACCGAAATAACACCACAATACCTTTTAGAGGAAAAAGAATTTAAGGAAAGATTGGAGCGCGCCATCAATACATTACCAGAGACACAAAGAATTGTATTTTTGATGAATAGAATTGATAAGCTAAAGTATAGAGAGATTGCAGATAAATTGGGTATTTCTCAAAAAGCAGTTGAGAAGAGAATGCACAAGGCATTACTGGAATTGAAGAAACTATCAAAAAACCTATAAGTAGTAGGGAGAAATGGATGTAAATCGTTTTATAAATTGATGATTCTTTTGAAGAGAAATTATAAATAAAATGTCTTATAAAGATGATACTTTCTTGGCGAGATGGTTATCTGGAGAACTTACAGATGATGAACTTAAAGCGTTTGAGGCATCTTCTGATTACAAGGAAATAAAGAAGATAATAGATACTCTTGAGGATGCAAAGGAGCCAATCTGGCAAACAAAAGAAAGTAGTTGGAATAAATTCAAAGAAGAGGTTTCTGAGGAATCATCCAACAATAAAACGATCCGCCTAAAACGGCGATGGCTGCTTGCAGCTGCAGCTATTGGCATTCTACTAATAGGTGCTTTAATTGGCTTGTTTAACATTCAAAATAGATCTGTCGAGGAAATAGCTAGAATGGCCGAGAAAAAGAGTGTAAAACTAATCGACGGGACAATGGTTTTGCTCAATGCGGACACAAAGCTAAGCTACAAGCCTTCGGAATTTGAAGAGATGCGAACTGTCCAACTTGAAGGGGAAGCACTTTTTACGGTCGTCAAAGGCACTAATTTTATCGTCCAAACTAGCTTGGGTGATGTCAAGGTATTGGGAACAAAATTCAATGTTTATTCGAGAGCACAAACCTTAGAAGTTTCTTGTTATGAAGGTTCGGTCGGAGTAAAAACAACCCCCAATTCAAATTTAGAAGTATTGAAACTAAATGAAAAATTTACCTTTAGAAATAAACTTGGACAACGATCCACTTTTCAAGGAGAGGAAGCTTCCCCTTCGTGGTCGCAGGGGCAATCTCAATTTGTAAATACGCCCATTCTCGAAGTGCTCTTAGAGATAGAAAGACAGTACGATGTTCAAATCGATTACCCCAATTCTATATCAAAACTTGAGGATTTTAATGGTGGTTTTCCACATAATAATCTTGAAACCGCTTTAAAAATAATTTGTTCCTCTATCAACTATCAATTTGAGATCAATGGTGGAAAAGTTAAAGTTTTCAAATAGCTGCTTAACTTTTATGACTGCAACGACGTCCAAATTTTTCCTACTAAATATGTTCTTGAGTTTTCAATTTATTGCAATTGGGCAAACAATTTTGAGCTGTGACTATAATCAGGTACCGCTTTATCAAATCTTAACTGATCTAAACGAAAACGACAATCTTATTTTTTCCTACACCAATGATCTTCCCCTACACCAAAATATTTCCCTCTCATTTAAAAATAAAAATCTGGAGGAAGCATTAGACTTAATTTTTGACCTTACCCTCATTCAATATGAGATTGTAGACAAAACTTACATCGTGTTAACGCTAAAAAACGCGATTACAATTTGTGGAAAAATCACAGACAAAAATGCTTACCCATTACCTTATGCTAATGTACTTCTAAAGTCTTCAAATGTAGGTACGACAAGTAATGAATCAGGATACTTTCAATGGTCTGGGAAAGTACATATCATCGATACGGTAGTAATTAGTTATATTGGTTACAAAATTTTAGAAATCCCCCTTGATGATTTGTTTAAATGCCCAACAATAGAATTAGGTTTGCTGAATTCCCATCTCTCAGAAGTTGTCATTCAAGAATATCTCACTCAAGGTATTGAACAATCTTTTACATTAGATCACCTAATATTAGACCCTGGAAAGATTAGTCCTTTACCTGGAATCAATGAAGCAGATCCAATGCAAACTATTCAAATGTTGCCAGGTATTCAAAGTATAGACGAATCGGCAATGAACATCAATATCAGAGGTGGAACGCCAGATCAAAATTTAATTTTATGGGATGGTATTCCAATCTATAACAATGGGCATTTCTTCGGTATGATTTCCGCTTTTGATCCAAGCATAATAGAAAATATTAAAGTATATAAGGGAGATTTTAATACGCAATATGGTGGAAGAATAGCTGGCGTAATAGATATCAGTGGAAAGACAAAAGTTCCCAAATCTATACAATCAAATATTGGTCTCAATCTTACGCATCTAAATGCTTCTTTGAATATACCTTTTGTTAGAAAAAAATCAGCACTTATTCTTTCCACTAGACAATCTTTTCCCTCCGCATTTAACTCTCCTACTTACAAAAAATTATCAGCTAGCGTATTTCAGAATGGACGTATTAGAGAGCAATTGGAATTGGAAGAATTACTGGATCATATAAATTTAAACCTCAATTTTAAATATAGAGATGCCCACGCCAAGTGGCTCTTTAATCCTAATGACAAAACAAGTTTGAGTATCAGTACTTTTGGAATGATTGACCAATTAAATGCCTCTATGGTAGATGAAATGGAAAATAGTCTAGAGCAAGACGAATTTGATATTTACAATTATGGAGTTGGAACAGAATGGTCTCAACAATGGAATAAGCGATGGAATACGACATCTAATCTTACTTATACTAAATATCGAAATGATTTTACCAATAAGATTGGTGAATTTGAAAAATTAGAAACTCAACAAGCCCTACTGAATAGTATCGATGATCTTACTTTTAGGATACATCATACGATCCAGTTAAGTAGTTTATTCAACTTCAATTGGGGTTATCAATTCTCCCAACTTGATGTCAAAAGTAATGTCCTGCGATTGGGAGAAGAGTCATCTGAAAATCTTCCTCAACAAGCTGCTATCCATTCTACCTATGGTTCTATCCGACCAAGTCTTGGAAAACGATGGCAAATAAATTTAGGGCTGAGGTTTAACGCAGACGCATTAAATAACTACAATTGGTTGGAGCCAAGAGGTACTGTTTTTTATATCCCTCATACGCATCTTCAATTTAAGTACTCACTTGGATTATACCAGCAGGTGTTGCACCAAATCCTAGAAATGAACGATCTTAGGTTCAATGAAAATATCTGGATTTTAGCTAATAGAGAGGATCGCCTACCAAGGTCAAAAAGTTTAAATTCAACAATAGGTATTCTTTACCATAAAGCAAATTTTTTATTAGACATAGAAGCTTATTATAAAAACCTGACAGGTATCACTACGGCATCGACAGCATTTATCAATGCAGAAGAACGACCAGAATTTACCCATATTGGAAAAGGCACCGTAAAGGGAATAGATATATTGATAAAAAATCAATTTGTTAAATACACTAGTTGGTTGAGTTATACTTATAATGATATTAATTATCAATTCGATTTACTAAACAAGGGACAAAATTTTACAGCACCGCAGGAAAGACCACATTCCCTCACTTTTGTTCATGCACTTCAATTGAATAATTGGCAGTTTTCATTGGTGTGGAACTACGCATCTGGACTTAGCTATACCTCTGCCAATGGCATAGAATATGACGATGACACTATCAATATAACTTATCCAGATGAAGGTATTAATACGGAAAGGTTACGGGTTTATCACCGTTTGGATGGCTCTATTACTTACCAAATAAAATTGAAATCAAAAAAATCACGTGGTAAAATTGGGCTATCTATTTTAAATGTTTACAATCGCAAAAATCTTCAGGACAGAAGAAACGTAGTTGATTATAACAAGGTAATTGGAGAAAATTATTTATTAGATATCAACAGAAATATGCTAGGTATTACCCCCAATATCAGTATTAGCTGGTCTTGGAAATAAGAATATTTTGTAATAATTCTATTCTACGGTAGGGTAATCTAAGGGTTCATCGTACTATTTCAAAGCGACATTATATCACTGTTAAAAATCGCTAAGATGAATCCAACTAAAATATCAAGAACCCTACTTTTGATGCTCCTTCTTTCTTGTATTACGGGGAGAACTCTCGCACAAAATTTTGCCGCAACGGGCTACACCAAATTGGAAGACATACCCGCCAACGATTGGGGCGGTTCAGAAATCACTTTTGATAAAGTGCCCGGTGCTAAATTGGTTATTGATGGTATGGGGCATGCACTGTGGCAGCCCGCTGATGTTAGAGTAAACTTTGGTTATTTAGAAACTTATGACCCAGACCGTTCAAATGGAGACGTTTTGATTTCATGGGAAACCATTGGCGACGAGGCAGAGAAAATTTACAACCGAGTTTGGGTCGAAAATCAAAATGCGGCACGGATTAAAGTGATGTTTATTGGAGGTTTGATTTATTTAGAAAATAATGATACTTATGGTCGGCGAATTGCCCACTCTTCTTATTGGAGTGGTAGCCCCTGGGGACCCCAATATTTAGCTGCGCATCCTGACCCCGAAGCTACTGGCTGGGGCTACGGAGATTGGGCGGAGGAGGTTTATTATATCTATCCCGATGGCACGCATACCAGGTATGCGAAGGCGTATAGTGCTTTTGCGCACGTAGCTCAGGCATTTGACACGAGTCGTTTGCCTTCCGAGGGGGATTATCAATTTGAATTTATGGAAGCAGCCTTCCAAATCCCCCAAGGTCAGTTCCCCAATACCACAGTTGAACCCACTAACTCAGTTTTATTGGCAGACATGATGGGCAATACGACCCAAATTGATTACGAACCCGAAAATCCAGGTTTGGTGGATGTCCTCAATGGATTTGCGCCCTTGCGGTACGGCAATATGATGGCAGTTAATATGGTGGGTTCTACGCACAATCCGTTTATAATTGGCTTGCCTGATAGCACTGAACTGCGCCCTTATGAATGTTTTACGAATGATCAAGACTGTTCTACTTTTTATATGTGGGGTCCGCCCTGCACGTTTGGTTGTGTTTCTCCACTCGGACATTTAATTAATTGGACGCAATACGAGAAGCAGCAGGCGGATCAAGCCTCCAATACCCCAGGTTTTGTCACGAATGTATTTTTGCAAGGGTGGATTGATGATGCAACCTCGGGTGCAGACTTTGCTCAGTTAGGCAAATCTTGGATTGATCCTGCACCCCTCAACATCACCAGTAGTGGATTTACGGGAGGTAGTTATGAAATCACAGAGAGAGCCTACAAAATCACCAAAACGACAGGTACGGATTTTACCTGTACTTTGCAAGGTTCGGTAACCCATCCCATTCGCAACCCTGCTTTTGTGATTGAGGATTGGTGTACAGAAGTGAACAGCGTTACGGTAGATGGGGTAGCTCCCTCAGATGTAAGAACAGGTTTTGAAGGAGATAACCTGATTGTTTGGATAGAACACAGTGCAGAATCTGCCATTGACATTGTCATTTCAAATTCCAATAACCCAGTTACTTATACCCTAACGACGAATACGACTGGTGGTGGTTCGGTGGCTATCAGCCCATACAATACTTTATATGATTGTGGTTCGGTGGTGACCTTAACCGCTAATCCCGACTCAATCAGCACCTTTACTGGCTGGAGTGGGGCGGCTAGTGGTACGACTAATCCATTGACGATTACCATGTTTGATGACACGGACATTACGGCTAATTTTTTTACTTGCAATGCCAATAATTGGGTACAAGTCAATGACAATGATGTCAATGCCAGCTATTCAGGTACCTGGACTTCCGTGGCTGCCCCGAATGGCTACCAGAATGATGCGCATTTTACGCAATCTTCGGGGGCGACCGTTACCTATTCTTTCACGGGAACACAAGTCAGGCTATATTTATGGATAGAACAAATTGCACAATCTGTTAATGTGTCCATTGATGGCAGTCCTTTTACCAATATCACGCAAGCAGGAGGCGGTTCGGGGAGTAGCGTTCAAGTGTATGAAAGTCCCACTTTGGCAGATGGCAATCATACTTTATCCGTCGTATATGCATCGGGAGAGGTACACATTGATGCCTTTGAACATTTAGAGACTTGCACCATATCACCACCGCCACCACCTCCCAATAACAGCAGTACTTTCGCTGCTTATTATACCAGAAGGAATTTTGATGAATACACCTCGCAGATTTCGGGGGAATACGCTGATATAGTTGTTAAGGTGGATAATCTGGGAGAATTAATTTTTTCCAGAGAATATAGTTTTCGCCCCGTTTGGTCTTATGCGGGCGGGACGGATATAGTGGCGCATTTAGCAAGCATTAGTGGAGATGGGCCAGCCAATGGTAATTTTGATGCACGCTGCCGCTTTGCTTACGCAAGAATTATCAAAAACGAAGCAGACCAAGTAATTGTCCATTGGCGATACTTTCCTAACCTTAATAATCTCGACCCGACCGCAGTGGTCCATGAGTTGTACTATATTAATAGTGACGGTACGGTAACGAGAGAATACAAGGCAGGTACAGCTACCATTGACGAATGGTTGGATGTAAACAACAAAACGACGCAAACTTTTGATTTGACGGCTAATGGCATTACGAATATCCAGACCAATACTGGATTTTATTCACCTCCGGGTGCTATTACTGGTAATCCAATTTTAGGCGCGCCAGCAGGCTCACCCGTTGCGCATTGGACGTTTGACGAGGCACAGGGAGATAATGCAGCGCCGAATGGTATCATTAGCGGACACAAAAGTCTCTGGAAAAGTGGCGTCTCTGGCACTGCCCTCGGCTTTGATGGCTATTTTTCGCAGGTGAGCGTCCCCACTGCGCAAGCGCCAACTTTGGGGGAGAGTTTTACCGTAGATGCTTGGGTTGTTATGGGGGCTTATCCTTTCAATAATGCGCCTGTTGTGCATCATTCTGAAAATGGCGGACAGGCGGGATATTATTTGGGTATCAATGAAGCTGGACAAGCGATATTTTTGGTTAATGGAACGGAAGTCACCACGACTACCTCTTTACCGCTTAACCAATGGATTCATCTAGCAGGGACTTATGGTAATGGGAGCATGGAAATATATGTGGACGGAGTTTTGAGTGCAAATACATCTGCTTTGGGTGCGCCAATTAAACCGAGTAGTCCTTTATTAATGGGATTAAACAACCAAGTTGAAAGCCCTACCGACCCTGTATTCGAGCCACAGACCTACCCCTCTATTTTTGGATTAGAAGGAATGATAGACGAGGTTATCCTATATAATACCAAATTAAGTCAAAATGAAATCAATCAAAATTTTAATAGGCTGGGTAATACTGGCATTAAGAGTAGTCCTGATATTAATTTGAGGGTATTGCCTGGAGCGTCTGGAACGACAGCTAATTTTGGGGCAACCCACGGCCGCCTGTCCTACCATGATTTATGGGATAATATGTGGCGGGTGAGTGAATTTGAAGATGTAATTGTCAAATTTGAAAATATGCCCACCAGCTACGTTTATTGGCGTGGCACTACCCACGGGGTAAATATGGTCACCGAAAATAATCTGTGGATGTCCGACCAAAGCGAGGAGATATTTTGTGGTGATTTGGGTTATCCGCCTGCACCTTCCGGCAATCCAAGTTTATCCGAACACATGTCAGACAAAGAAGCCCGATATTCTCACATTCGCGTCATTGAAAATACGCCTGCCCGCGTCGTCGTGCATTGGCGATATGCTGTTGCCGATTTATTCTTTGACCAATGCGACGACCGCAATTTTGTGGATGAATATCACACCATCTACCCCGATGGCAACCTTTTCCGAAACCTCAAATTTTGGACTACGGGGGATGAAGCGGTCGCGACTGATTTACAACCCCTGACCGCTCCAGGTACTTTGCCAAGTGATATTGTCAATATGCAAGCACTTTCTATTGCGAATGTTGATAGTTCTTCCAGTCATCTGACTTGGGCAAATGGTGTTCCTCAGGGAGAAGATGGTATTCTTATGGTCAATTTTAAATCTAATTGGAAGGTGTATCAGGCTTTTCCTGCTGGATTCTCCGCAGGCCCATGGGGAGCAACTAATCAATCCGCCCAAAGCACCGCCCCCTTTGCGGGACCGTGGAATCATTGGCCCGTCAGCCGCATCGTCTCTGACGGTCGGCAAGCCTGGGATAATGATGGTCGAGTGAACCATTTTGCCCTTTCTGCGGGCGGTGGTAGTTCCGTGGTGATGTATGGCTTTTCCAATCAGGGTAATTTGACTACCCAAGACCCAACTACTGTTATTCCAGTTGTCAGGGCTTGGCAAGATAGTCCGTCTGTGGTCAGCATTAGTGGCGGCACAAGTCAAGGATACAATATTGACCAAAGAGAATATAATCTAACTTTAAATGCGAATAGTTCTAATCTAAATTTCACATTGGCAGGCTCGAATAGTAATCCTGTGGTTAACCCTTGTTTTGTTATCAAAAATTGGAATAGTAATATGGCGGCAACCATAGCTATCAACGGTTCGCCCAGTACCAACTTCAAACACGGAATAATCTACGACACCGATGGCACGGAGACCTTGATTATCTATGTTCCGATGCAGTCAACTTCTTCTAATACTTTTGCGATTCAGTCATCTGTTCTGCCCGTTAACTTATTGGAATTTGCGGCAGTTGCGCAACCCAACCATCAATCTCAACTCACTTGGGCAACTGCATCCGAACAAAATAATAGTCATTTTTTCATAGAGCGAAGTCCTGACGGTCAGTCATTTACCAGTATCGGTCGGGTGGAAGGTGCAGGCACTACTACCACACGACAGGAATATATTTTCTTTGATGAAGCCCCGCTGGAAGGAACGAATTATTACCGATTACAACAGGTTGATTTTGATGGTAATTTTACGTTTAGTAACATCGAACTGGTTGAATTTAGAGATAAGGGAAAACTAACTCTGACGGTCTTTCCCAATCCAACGCGACATACTTTACAATACCAAATTGACGCGGGCGTGGACGATGCTACTTTATACCTCTACGATTATTTGGGACGCATCGTCAAAACCGATCGCATCTTGTCCGGGCAATTAGATATTTCCGATTTGCCCAACGGACAGTATGCCTTAGTTTTGGTAGGAAATGGGCAACGGGTGCATCAGTGGGTGCAAAAGCAGTGAGTTGATTGAAGCGGTAAAGGAGTTATTTTTTGAGTAGAAATATTGAAAATATTGGAGGGCTTTCTTAAAGTGGTAGCTACCTTTTCAAATTAGCTTTTTGAATAATTGCTACATTTATTTTTGGTTCTTTTAGAGCATGAGAAGGAAGTATTTTAGGTTGCGTATGATCCAGTAATTTCCTATTGCTGGATGATTTAATAATTTGATTTTCAGAAAGTTAAATACACTGTAACAAAAGTTTATTTAAATTTTAAGGAGTGAGAAAATTGCAAATTTTCGAGCTTCAAAAAAACCCCCTGCTCGCCCACCACCTCCATCATAAAACGAAATGCTAGCTACAACGTTTTTCGTTGTACGCTGACCAAAGTAAAAGGAATCCTGTCCTTACTTACACCTACTATACAGCATAAGACGGACAGGAGTCCTAAGCTTTTATCCGTGTACAAGCTAGAGCTTGTAACGAGCAGCATACGTTGTGCGCGAGCAGGGTGATCATTACTCTATTGCAGAAATATATCGGAGATCGCTGTAAACTAGTTTACCTTGTTCACACACAAATATAATATCTCCCATATAAGAATATCCTGCTTCTCCTGCCTTAAATTTCAAAATAACTCTTTCTTCAATATCAGTATCAATATCTAAAAACTGAATCCATGATTTGCTTCCATTAGCTAATTGAACAGACTTATTTTGAAGTTGAATAGAACCTTTTTTAAGAGTAATATCTCTTATGTTTTCTTTTGATATAGAAACGCTAAGTTTGTTTGAAGGAATGGACAAAATATTTCTAGAATGTAAAGCATTTAAGGCAATTAGGACTTGATCTTTGCCTATGTTACACACTGAATGGTTACATGAGGCTAAACTTAGAACTAAAATCAATATCTTGAGCATAGTATTATTTTTTTAATTTTCCAATGGATCTAGAGTATGTTTAGGTCTTGTAGAAGCATCTCTGCCATGCTGCCCTTCTCCCGTTTCCTGCTTACTTTTCCCAAATAACGTATTCGTAAATCTAATTACCCAGTCACTTCCCTGCTCGCCCACCACCTCCATCATAAAACGAAATGCTAGCTACAACGTTTTTCGTTGTATGCTGACCAAAATAAAAGGACTCCTGTCCGTAGTTATACCTGTGTACAGCATAAGACGGACAGGAGTCCTAAGCTTTTATCCGTGTACAAGCTGGAGCTTACAACGAGCAGCACACGTTATGCGCGAGCAGGGGGCATCGTAATATTACACTTTAACTTAATTCTATCAATAAAATCTTTATCTATGGTAGTGTCAATATCATATCTTTCAAATAACTCTAGAATTCCTTTAATCAAATAGTCTATGTAGCTATTAGTATAAGAAGAACTGTTCTTTACTTCTCTGAACGGTATCCAAATCGTGAAATCGACTATTTTTTCTCTTTTAAAAATAGCTGGACCTTGTACATATAAATCATTTACCTTTCTTTTAGTAGATACAATAATTCCTAAATCAAAGTCTTTTCCAAAAGTCAAGTCAAAAGTTCCAAGGTCAGTTAATGCTTCATTAATTTCAGAAGCAATTATTTCATGTATTTTGTAGGATATATTGAAATTGTACCCTGCTTCTGGAAATATTGAACTTATCGTAATGTTCATAATTTATTTTAATTCTTAGGTTTAAAGCTTTTAGAATTTCCTGGTAGAATTGTATTGAGTTTATTACTCATGTTACGCAAAATACCAAATTGCAAATGACACAAAGTGTTACTTGTTTACAAATCTTCGGGTGTCATCCTCACGCCTCACGCCTGAGACGATCGGTTTTCGTTTTTTATTTTGGTGGACGTAGAAAACCTGACGCATCGTGGTTTAGAAGAAGTGGCGGTTTATTCAAGAGGACTTCAAATTCGTCTTCCTCTCAAATTGGAATTTACCTATCAAGCGAAAGAAAACTGGCGATTACTAGCGACGGCTCAAATTGAACAATCGCTCAGTAATTGGATCAATTCGGACTTATGTCAAGTAGAACAACGTCCAGTATTGTACTAGTTTAATATTGGGATGGGGTATTCTTTCTAGTTTTATATCATTTATGCCAACAACTGCAATACCCGTTCCCAAATCTTTTCACTCACTTGCATCCCATTCTTTAAATTATGCTCTCGAGCAGTAGCAGATCGCTCTCCTGGATAATAGGTTTTAGCACCTGCTCGCATCGGTGTCACCTGGTGCGTGTAGTCAATAATTTCATTGATTAAGGAGGCTTGCAATTTCTGATTTGTAAATTGCTTGGTATCCATGCAAAGATAGACCTGCGAAATGGCAGTTTCATGTTCTTTGAGCCCAATTCTGTAAGTAGAATTTCCTGCGGATAGGAGCGTCGCCAGCATATCTAAGACCATAGAAAGTGCAGAACCTTTCCAGTAACCGATTGGCAAGCCACGTTCTTTTTTTAGGATTTTTTCAGGATCGCGAGAAAGTTGGTGGTTTTCATCCCATCCACCAGGATACGGCAGTTGTGCTCCTTTCAATTTGTACTCGTGTATTTTTCCAAACGAAAATTGAGACAGTGCCATGTCTAGTACAACATGCCCTTCTTTCCTTGGAATAGCAACGACAAAAGGGTTGTTCCCAATTCGACTTTCTTGCCCGCCCCAAGCTGGCATATTGGGTTGCGTATTGGTGAATAGAATAGCGATACAGCCTTCATCAGCCGCTTGCCAAGCATAATAGCCACCTCGCATCCAGTGATTGGTATTGCGAAGGGCGACCAATCCCATCCCGTTTTCTTTTGCCAATTCAATGGCTCTGTTTGTACATCTTACCGCATTAATAACACCTGAACCAAGCTGACCATCCCATCTTTCCATACTGCCAAATCCTTCTACTTGCCCTGCCTCTGCATGAATTTGAATAAGCCCTTTTTCTATGTGGTCAATAAATTGTGGCACTCTGTCTATACCATGTGAATTGACCCCGTGTAAAGTGTTTTCTGTGTGTATATTTGCTAGTAATAAAGCTTTATCGTCTTTGAATTGATATTTTCTGAAAAGTTCAAAAAGTACCGATTTCATTTCTCTTGATGTAATGGTCAACATAGTTATTAATAATTTGTCAAGGTAGAATGATGGTATGAAAAAATCGCCAAATCATTCGATAGGACAAGCGCTTGTAAGGATAGTACAGAACGCCATTTTTTTGTGCGAATATATATTTTCACGAAACAAAACACAGAAGGATATGCTGACCAAATGAAATCATTTAGCACCTAGTGGTTCAAGTCATAAGTGAGTGACAATTATGAACCTTGCCGTTATTACGTTTAAGGCGATTTAAAAGTGTCAATTAATTTAGTCTAGTCGCACTAAGTAGTCGTGCAAATTTAATCGTTGTTTTAAGAAACTAGATATGTCATATTTACTTTTACTAAACATCTGAATGTCACTGACTAGCAGGGGTTTTCAGACATGAAAATATGACATATCTTACTCTATCAATTTTGCATGACTACTTAGTACGGTGTAACTTAAGTTTCTGTGTATTTTAGATAGGGGAGTTTGAGGGAGAAAAAAGGTTTTTTATAAAAACCTTTTTTCTCCCTCACCCCTTTTTCGCCGCCGTCTTCGACGGCGGCAG
>JBCCRX010000074.1:0-20126 GCA_039201015.1 Bacteroidota bacterium
ATTTTACGAGCCCGAGCTACAAAAGTCTAAGCAAGAAGTGTTTAGGATAGAAAAAATAATCCGTAAACGCGGTAAAAAGTCTCTAGTCAAATGGATGGGTTATCCGGAGAGCTTCAACTCTTGGGTGGATACTGACACGATAATGGACATAAATAAATGAACGAAACGATAGACGCGAGCGCGATGGTGGATGGCGTTGTTCCGTCCAATTACAGCAACTACGGACCAGTTGTTACCGGAGTTATCAATATGATTATGTTAGTCGGTATGTGGATTATGAAACTGAAAAAACGACTCCAATCCAATGAAACGAGGGTTGAGCAACTGGAACGTAAGCTATCAAAAACGGGCAGACGAGAGCAATCATAAAAAGCAAAAAAAATTCTTTTTGGGGGTATATTTCATCGGGCGTAAAACCCCCTTTCACATCTCTCCCTCCTGAATTTCCCTTCGCTGCGTCAGCAGCGAAGGATATAGAATTTTAACACTTATGAAACGCTATTGCAGCATTTACTAACCACTGCATTTCGTTATAATCAGCACTTTTATAATTTTTGACTAAAACAAAGAACAACATGAAGAAATTATCTTGGCTATTTGTATTAATCTTACCTCTTGTTTTCGTGGCATGTGGAGAGGACGGAGACGATGAACCAGAATTATCAAACGTCTTACAATACGATGGTCCGCCTTTTTCAGGTCCAGAATTGCCTTTTGGCGAACACGTTTTTGCTGTCCGATTCGGAGAAGAGGAACTGAAAGACTACATCGGGAAGTCGCTGGAAGAAGTCACTTTTTATGCAGGCGAACAACCTGAGCAGACTTCTGTCATCATTTATGGGGAAGGAACAAACACTACGCCTGGCGATGAACTCTACAGTGCGAATATCAACAATTTATCTTTGCCAAATTGGAACGATCATGTGCTAGCGAATCCTATCGAAATTACAGGGGAAGACCTTTGGCTAGCCGTAAAGGTAGTGCATTTGGGCTTTCAGCGATCCATCGGCTGCGACCAAGGACCAAACGTTGCAAATGGAGATTGGCTATTTCGAGGAGATGATCGGGAGTGGAAATCTTTTTCTGCCACTACACCCGAAAGTGTGAATTGGAACATTAGAGGAATCATTGGAGAATAATCGAACGAACTGGCTTTCGAGATGTCAACGAACTTCTCGAAAGCCTTTGTCAATTCAACTTCGTATAAAATTCCCCTCTAAGTGCCTGCTTTCAATACGTCCACACAAGTAACTTTTACGATTTTACCTGCCATACAGGTGGACATGGCATCAGGTACAAGCTCGTAACTGAATGTGATGCGTTGACCGTCTTTCCATTCAAAATTATCGACTACTTCCATAGGCTGTAGTTTATCGCCATTCTCTAAGACAATCAGAAAATTGCATCCATCTAAACCCGAAAAATCTTTCACAATTCCCGTTGTATCACATTTCATATCATTGGATTTTGCATTTTGTGCTGTATTACAAGACAAAAAGCAGATGAATAATAAAGAGTAAAAAAAAATTTGTGCTTGCATGATTTCAGTTTGAGAGCAAAGAATTGACATCATTTAGTCCAAAAAATTCCTTTTGAAGTAAAATGATGTCAAGTAAATATATAATGAGCAGAAAATCAGACACTAATATCTAGTACCTCAAATGAAACCGTTCCAACAGGAAGAGAGACATCCGCCACTTCTCCCACTTTTTTCCCAAGCAGTCCTTTTCCCACAGGAGAGTTCACAGAAATCTTTTTCTGTTTTAAATCAGATTCGGCTTCCGACACGAGATGATAAGTCATTATTTTTTTGGTTTTCTTATTTTTGATTTTCACTTTCGTCATTACTCTTACCTCAGAAGTATCAATATCATTCGGATCCAAAACCCTTGTGTTAGCAAGCGTCTTTTCCATAGTATTAATCTTTAGTTCCAACATGCCCTGTGCTTCTTTTGCAGCGTCATATTCTGCATTTTCTGAGAGATCGCCCTTTTCTCTTGCTTCTGCAATAGCTCTTGCTGCTTCTAGGCGTCCACTGCTTTTCAAATCTTCTAGTTCTGCACGAAATTTGTCATAAGCTTCTTGTGACATATAACTAATAGCTGCCATAGTGATGTATTTTTGCTCAATCAAGCGACTACGCTCTAGGAAGAAACTTAGTTTCTACTCAAAAAACGCTTGATCAAGTAGTTGAATAAATATTAGGCGTGTACGAAGTCTTAAGCCATGTTCAAAATAAGTCTCAGGAACGCTCCTGAAATCGCTCAACAAGTATGCCTCAGCGGTGTTTCCGTCCGAAGCGATTTACGGAGCATACTTGTTGAGCGATTTTCTGACATTGACTCAGGTTATTTTCGAGTAAAGTGTTAATAAAAAAAAGACTTCGTAAAGCCCTAAATAAATACAAGAGAATGCTGATTGGTGTACTGTCATTCAACTGCTTGGTCGCAAAACCAAATATCGTTTTTCAAAGCTTGTACTACTTAATACTTAAAAAAGCGACCTAAGATTTCAGGACTCCATGGTTTATCAAGCTCACTTTTTCACAAGCTTTTGATCAGCGATTCTCCTTGTAGAAGTGAGAGCCAGAGAACATAGATAATGTAATCTGTTCCTAATACGATCTGTTTTTCAATTAATTACTGGCTCTCTATTATTTATAGAAAGGAATAAGAGCTTGTTTGGAGCAGGATTGTAACTGTAAATCAATAGTCTATGGTTCACGCCCGAGGCGGACACGGTCTAGCAAAGAAAATAATAGCGACATTATCAGCCTTAGGCGGACATGGTTAGGATAAACCTGTTTGCCTCAGGATGACAAGCGATTCTTTAGAGCTTGTTTGGATTTTGATCTTTGTGTTGAAAACGAGCTATTTTTTCGTTAATCAAGGCAAAAAATGGGAGCTTATCTAGATAATTGACCACTTTTTTAACGCTGAGTAACGGAAAAAGAGCCGTTTGCAGACCGATTATTAATTTCCAAACAAGCTCTTAGGTAAATATTCAGTGAATATTTAAGCGAGAGAACCACTTCGCGGATGGGGTAGCAGCGATTATTTTCAAAGTCAGGTTCGTAAAATATTGGTTTACAGGAAGATAGTGCTTAAAATATGCTCTAAAATGCTTGCTGTCTTCCTCTCATAAAGACAAAAACGTTTCTACCGAAGTATTATTCGATAGAAACGTCCTTGAAAGCTTTAATTGCAAAGATAAGGTATTCTAGCCAAAGATGAAAGTGGTCTATTGATATTTGAAGTAATGCAATAGATGAGTACTGCTTTTCTTTGGCTAACTTATAGGCTAATTCTTACAGAAATATTATGCGTTCCATCAAAAAGACGTGTCTGACGGTAAGCATAATCAATACCGAAAATACGGTTTTTGTTTTCCTTGCTCAAAGGTGCTGCCAAACTAGCTCCTACACTCAATCCGCTGTAAATCGGAGCAGTTTCTACATTTTCTGAACCGACTTCGTATTTGTAAGCCGCTCTCATCTGAAACAAATCATTCAAAGAATACTCCACACCTGCTCCCAGTTGATCCTGAGAAAAAGAATTGGCGGTGAAGTTACCAAGTACGGTTACTCGATTGATCTCACCAATATTGATGTCGTAAGAAGCTCCAATATTTAGAACAGAAGGCAACTCGAAATCCTCCGAGCGTTGATCAAGCGTCAGGGTATAATCAATATCACTATCTGGGCTAGGCGCAGGCAAAGCCAAACCCTGTCCACTGTATCGCATGGGCGTCCCGATATTTCTGAGCGAAATCCCGAATTTGAATTCTTCTTGTTCGCCAGCCACGTACTGTACCCCTGCATCCAAAGCAAAGCCCAAAGCACTCAACTCTTGTGTCGATTCAGAAACTGCTCTAAATAAAATACCTACAGATACCTTATTTTCAAAGGTATGTGAATAGCCCAAACCCAAATTAAAAAAGTTTGGAGAGAAAGTAGCTCCCGTACCTTCGGGCTGATTGGTGGTGGTGACTGGAATATCGCCAAAGTCTAAAGCCATCAGACTGATTCCGATTGCTCCATTTTTACCCACTTTTTGTACAAGCCCAAAGGCATTCATATTGATGTCCGTTCCTCTTAAATAAAGAGCGCGGCTGACATTGATGTCGGTCTGGTTGATTCTTGAAATACCCGCAATATTGAGACGCATGGCTTCCACGCCAAAAACATTAGCAGTGTTCATAGAGTGCAAACCTGCACTTCTTGCCCAAGGGTTCATCAATAGTTCTGCTGCTCCCGCCTCTCCTTGACGATCAGGATTTCCCGCAAAAAGGGAAAAAGAACAACACAAGAAAAATAATATGGTAGAATATTTATTCATACTAATTAATTATGGGCATTAGGTAAGAGAAAACAAATATGAGAAGACGGAATTCAGATAAAAGACAATCATCATCAGTCAACTGAAAAAGTATTTGTAGAATAAGCAGTAATTCTAATTTTAAAATATTTGGCTTTTCTTTTATCCAGTAACTTCCTGTTAGTGGATAACTTTTCACGAAATTGAAGCCAAACTTATCCAGTAATGGAAAATTACTAGATAATATGCGATCTTAAAACAAGAAAAACTGTGTGTCACTTACCTAATACCTGTGACTTAACACTTAAAACCTATAATCCAGAAGGATCAAACTGTCTCGCGACGCCAAACCATTTGATCACGCGTTCTCCTAGTTCTCCAGCATCTATGTGAATTAAATAAACCCCACTAGCCACTGGAACACCTTTAGAATTTTCTAAATCCCATTCCAAATCTGGGACAATTTGCTTGCGCTGTATAGCACGATTGGATGATCTTGGGCCAGGTTCTATGCCCGTTTCGTTCCGATTATATTGGCGAATGAACTTTCCATCTAAAGAGTAGATGCTAACCACACATTCAGCCGGTAAATTGGAAATTTTAACAATCTTACTAAACTGCGAAGTCTCATAAGCAGAGTAGCCGTAGTACGGATTCGGAACAACGTTGATCATATCCAATGCTGGGTCGGCAGTAGCAGGCGTCACTTCTTCTGGTGCTACGCCTTCTAAACTAAAGGTATAACTTGGATAGCCATTAAATGTGCTTGTTCCCTCTGCCACTTGATAAGGGTTGTCCACACGTATTTTTACAATCAAATCATTTGGAATTAAGCCATCAGCATAAGATAGCATCTCTTGTCCAGGAAGCAAATAAGTCATTGCTGTCCAAGTGACATCCTGTATGCCCCTTGCTCTTCTGAAAGGTAGAGCATCCGTCAATCGCTCCCGAAGTGCTGCACATTCGTCGTAAGGCTGCAATGTTACGTATATATAATGTCTGCCACCGAAAGCCAAATTATAACGGTTGAACGGCTGAACAATATCCGTGGGAATAATAGCACCGCTGGTAGGATTGTACATCATATCACCGCCTGTAGAGAATTCTGGATTTGCAGTACTAGAAATTGTCGTACCACCTGGCACAGTAATGCCATCTCTATACATGGAATTTTCGCCGAAGAAGATATTCAGCCTTTGCCCTGTCTCTACATCAATCGCATAGCCAGGAAACCATCCCATACCATTGCCATCGCCGTCTGGATCGGGCAAGCCATCGCCGTTTGCATCTTCCTTCCCAACAGAGGGTGCTTCACGAAGATCAAAAGAATTGGCATTTCCTTCAGATTCTACTCCGATAAAATTGTCATCGTAGTCATTAAAGGTCTCCACAATGACACAACGACTCCATAGTGATTTATCAGAAGTAAAGACAATATCTACATTGTTCACTTCAAATAAATCCATTCCAGATTGTACATTTCGAGCAGCGACACCATCGTAAGCAGGTGACAAGTACCCAATTCCGTCTCCGTCACTGGTTCTTTCTCGGTAATCTGCCAATTTATAAGGGAAAAAGTAGCCTGTGCCAATATTAGTCAATGCTTGATCTGGGTCTAGTGCCTCATCTTCTCCTCCCGAATCTGTATCTGCAAATTCAAACCACTGTGGAGGAAGGAAACCTGCCCCACCTTCCACAAAGGGTAATGGATTTCTATTCGCAATACCTGTCAACCAAGCCCCTTGGGTACTATCTAAATATTCCTCTTCGTAACCAATTGCTCCGTTTCTGTTATTTGTTGGGTCTCCAACGTCTTCTGTTTGTCCGATGGTCACTGTAAATCCAAATTCTCCTAAAATCTGTTCATTCAGCGTCGCTATAGTTTTTTCAGAGAATAATTCTTCTCCACTATCTTCGTTTATTAACTTCCATCTTCCGCTATCTTCTAAGTCGTCGTCACCCAAATCATTATCTACGAAGGTAATGGTATAATTGCCGTCTTTTACTTCTAGTGGATTGAAAATTCGCACATCAATTGGTGCTGCATTTGGTTTGTAGGTAATTGTTCCATCAAAACTACCGTCTATGATAGCTTGGCGAGTCTCGTCAGTGATATCCAAAAAGTTGCCTCCTGCACCTTCTCCATCCACTCTAGTGATCTGGACGCCGTCTCCAAAATCTGAATTCAAAGTTTCATAGACGATAGGACGCGGGATAACGGTGTAGAATGGATTTTCTCCATCTCCGATATTTCTCCTGCCTTCTAGGTAAGGACTGCGCTGTCCTTCATCATTCGTTGGATCGTATTCTAAATAATTATTATAGGCATAAGCAATTGCCGTAAAATAATATTTTCTGTGATTGACTAAACGAGAGTCGCTGCCTTGTGCAAAACGATCTTCCGTGATTCGGAAAGTTCTCCTGATACCACCGTCTTCTCCTTCTACTCTTAAAGTCGGCGCGTAATAAGTTTCTTCTAATGGACTTTCTACATCCACCCAATTGAATATTTTTCCTACGCCATTGTTAATATCTACCTGAAAAATCAATTGTGCTTTGTCTGGGTCTTCCACATCCGCCAAGGTGACGTCTGGACCTGATAGCTGATACAATTTATAGCCTTCAAAACGGTATAAAGAATCAGGTTCTAAACCTGGAATCTGTAAGCCTCTTTGCGCGTACTCTTCAAAAGCATTGTTAGAGATAATGGTATCATTGGTGAAAACGGCAATTATTTCTTGGTCTAGCTCAATAAAATCAACATCTGGTGCATCTGGACCGTCAGTGATTTCAAAACAAGCATCAAATAACGCTTGAGAAATATCGTCTGCGAAGCGCAAAGAACGCACGTCAGGACAAGGATACAATTGATCTGCCAACCAGACCACACCAATAATCAGCTCGTTGACTGCTCCTGGCTCTAGTCGGAAAGGACCAGATGCTTGAATGGTACGGCGATCTAAATTTGGATCTGATCTTGGTGTTTGTGGGTCTTGCGTATTACACATAGACCACTCAGTCGCATTGGCTGGATTTCCGATAAAAGCATAGTTGATCGGATCGCCGTCTTGATAAGCGTCGTCCCCAAAAGTAAAGGGAGAACCGTCGCGCCAAGAACCCGTTAGATAGTTATAAAACTCTACTGCCTGAGCGGGGTCGGTTGTTCCAGGAGGCGCACCTCCAACGCCACCATTATTATAATAGGTGAAAGAGGACATGCCCAGTTCTTGGAAATTTTCATCCAATGGACCTCTAAAATAGTCCACTCCTAGTATTGGTATATTAAATCCGTAGGTCGGCGTACCTGCACAGTCCGTTCCACTCTGTCCGTCCACACCATCGGAATTGTAGATAATTGCTAAACTTCGCAAAGTATCGCAGCCTACATAATCATCAAAAGCACAACCCAAATCCGCGTCCACCCACATAGCGAAGTAAGTACTATCAATTGATTCAATGGCTCTGTTGATCAATTTATATCGCTGAAATGTCATGTCATTGATTTGGTCATTTGTGGCATAACCAAAGGCTTGTACCTGCACTTCCATTTGTATTGGATCACCTTGCGACTGAGCGTGAACGTTGCCATTATCGTTGTATATCCAAAAGATCATTTCATCTGGATATTGTGGCTCAGGACAACCCCTAATTTCAATGATTGGATAATCGCCCTGAGAAGGATCATATACTGTATCACCGTCTGCATCGAAGAATCCAGCTAGCCCTTGTGTCGTATTCGGTAATTCAAAGCCGTGCACATCGAAGAAGAAAGGATTTCCCCTACCTGGCCAGCCTCTCACATTTCTAGGAATTTGATTAGGACTATATGGCTTGTCCTCATTGATACTAGCTGTAAAATTTCTAATGTGTTCATCAATTTCTTCTCCTAACACTTTGAAAAAACGATCCCATTGAGAGCAAGTTTCTTGATCTGTACTACCCGTAACGGCTTCATCGCCTCCGTCTCCAGGATTCAACGGTCCAGGCCAAAAATCAAAGTTACCAGAGCCTCTACCATAAGTTTGAGCCGCCAGTTTTAAATTTCCAGCAGGGTCAACGCCTCCTAGCCATACCGCTCCCGCAAATATGGAAGATACTTCCAGCTGACCAGCGGGTACTTTTGGCACTACGTATCGCCCGTTGCTGCTACCATCCCACCATACATCACCTCCCGTCAGCAATCTCGCACGGACATTATTGATGCTCTGATCGGTCTGCTCCACCGCAGGGTCACAGTTCGACCTAAACTCTATTTGATTCTGGCTTTGCGTTTGATTTTCAGTTTTCTTATCATTTGGCTTAGTGTTGATATAAGCAAAGCTAGTGCTTGACAACAACATGCTTGATAAGATTAGTAAAATATGAATCGTACCTTTCATTAGTAATTAATTATTTTGGCTATTCGCTATTCGCTATTCGCTATTCGCTTCTATAAAAGGGAATTTAGGAAATAATATATTTTATTGGAAAAGTTAGGAAGTGACTTTAATCTACTTCTTGACTAACTTGTTACCAATTATCTAAAAGTTAAAAATCAATCCAGCAAAAATTCTTCTCGGAAGAGAGAAGCGATCTGGGTTCAACACCCTCCATTGATAAGAGGCTAAAAAAGAGTTCAATTCTCTAGTGGAGGACTGAATATTATTAATCTGATTTTGACCGAAGGAAGAAGCCAAGTAGCCATCATCCGTAGGAGAACCAGTAGCAGAATATACAGAGATCACGTTCTGTCTATCCAATAGATTAGAAACCCGCACGTAAGCATTACCATTTAATCCATTTCCGATTTTGAAGGACTTATCCACTCTTAGATTGACCGTATAAACCCAAGGTCTTCTCGCTCCATTGATTGCGCCTTGAAAACCAGTACCACCCAAGGTCTGAGGAATCAAAGTAGCCGTATAGGGACGCCCTGAGCTTGCATTGAGCTGCAAATTAACACCAAAGTTAGATAATACATCAACGCCACCAATTCTAGGTCCATTATAAAGACTACCTGATTTATAGCGATAATCAATAATGCCCACTAAGTTGTGGCGTTCGTCAAAATTCAGTGGAATCAAGTTTCGGATATTTCCACGTGCAGTCAACCCTCGTTGTGAATCTGCATCAGAACCCGTTCCGTCCGCAAATTGTAGCGTATAGTTGGCATTGATAGAAATATTGCCCGTTCTTCTCAAATCATAATTGACGGTAAAAGCTTTGACCGTACCGAAATCTAAATTATCGAAAGTAGTATATTGATTTACAATTGGAACGGGGAAAAAAGTTCTTCGCTGAATCATATCGCGCATTTCCCGATAGTAGGCGGATAATTTCAAAGCAGAAGACTGAGACAATTGCTGCTGAAACCCAACCTCGTAAGTAATAGTGCGCTCTGGTAGTAAATTTGGATTATTTCTGACTGTATTAATATCTGTGAAATAGAAATAATCATAAGCTGTCGCTAGAGTGTTGGATTGTGGACGCTGCACTAAGATGTCGTAATTCGCAAAGAAGTTAGCCTCTTCTGAGATGGGAAAAGAGAACGCCAAACGAGGCATCCAGTTGATCTGTGGTTCGTAATCTTCAAAAGAGACATTCGGATCGAAATCTCTATTTTTGATAAAATTAGCAACTTCATCTACCCGCTCGTCCGCATAGGCTGGAAAAACCAAACCACCCGCAAATATATCAATTGGACTATTGGCGGGCGTACCATTTGCGAAGAACCAATCATCGCCATCTCGATAGGCTTGTACCGCATCTCCACCGTCATTGGTATAGACTTTGAAATCGTCCCCGATGTTTCCTGGTCGCTCACCTATATTCTCGTTTTGGCTATGGAAATCTGCTGCGCCTTGTATTTCGTATAAGGAGTAATTATCTTTTAGCACCTTTGTGTTTGCATCATATTGATCTACTCTTAGACCAACACGGAAGATAATGTCTTTAAAAGTAAATTTGTCTTGTATATAGCCTGCCCAATAAATAGGTCTGTTAGGTGCAACGGGAAATGTTCTAGCACCGTCTGGCCCTACCGAAGTGAAAAAGTCATCGAAAGTCCCATTGAACTCATTCCCTAAATAATCATAGCCAAAATAGTCCAAGATTTGTTCATCGTTCAACTCTTTAGCAGAAAACATATCTAGACTTAACTGGTCTGGAGAAAGCGCATCTACGTTCACGTAGCTTCTCAGATCATCTCCTGTCACTTCTCTCACTCTACGGTAGAAAGTATTGTCAGAATCTTCGTTGATGGTTAACTCCAGAAGTGCTAAATCACCAATATTTGGTACAGTGATGAAACCAATAGAATCGGCATCTTCCGCAATTCCTTGAATGTGTGAATTAGCTTGTTGGCGGGCCAGTACCCAGAGATTTCTTGGAAATGCACTGTAGGTTCTGCTTGTTCGCTGCTCGTACCAAACTCCAAACTCTATATTGTGTCTTCCTTTCTCTGAATTTCCGCCTGGTACGAGTTCGAAGGAACTATTGGCAATGAAGGTGTAAAGATCATTGTCTCTCTTTCTGTTTCGATTATAGACCCAACCCACATTGGTTTGAAAGCCAAAAGCATTGTCAAATTGGTTGGAAATAAAACCATTTCTTGCGATAAAGGCATCTAAACTAATATCCGCCGTATTCAATGGATTGCCTCCTTGAAAAAGGATGTAGCCAGGCACACCTTCGTTCAATTCGCCATTCTCTCCTCTGTTTAGCTCTATGACATTGTTGTAGTTGGCTAGAACAGGATTAATATCGCCTGGTTCGTAGTTTCTAAGAATCTGTCGATAATCGGTGTGTCTAAAACCTCCTGATTCTGGGTCTTGCGCAAAAGTAGGAATCCACTCTACATCGAAATTACCGATATGTCCGTATTCAAATAAATTGTCACCATGGCGGGAATCTTCCAGATTGTTCAAAGTATTCTCGTATCCAAATTGTAGAGTATAAGAAGCATTTTGAATCGAAGAAGTAGAAGCTTCCTTGTCTTCCGCGCTTGAGCCACCCAGACGATGTCTGAATCTAAAGTTAAAACGACTCGTTTCGTTTCGATCTGCTGGATTGTTGTGGGAATTGAATACGCTCCACACGCCAGCCTGCGTACTTCCTCTTGTACTAGAAGCACTTAAGAAATCGCCAGAAGGTGTAAAGAAATCCTCCGATTGATTATAAGAACCCGTCAAAGTCACATCAATGGCATCGCTTAAACGGGCATCTATTTTTCCAAGCAAATCGTAGCGCGTAAAATCTTCGAAGGGTCGAGCAGAAAGCACATTGATATCGTTGTTGTCCGTAAATTCAGCAGCTACGAATGGAGAAACTGTCCCATTTTCGTTTGCTCTCAGCACGAGTGGATTGGCTTCTAGTTCAGCCAATACATCATCTTTTACTCTAAAAATATCCGTTGCTGGTGGATCGTCTTCCAATTGATATGTATAACGACCTGACAAACGAATACCTATGAGGGTCTGGTCTGCTTTTCCATTTGCGCCTTTCTTTTTGAGTAGTGGTCCGCTAGCATTGAAACCAATCAATCTGTTGTCGTAGGCATCAAAAAACTCTGAAGTTTCTAATTCAATGCCTCCCGACCACTTTTGAGAAGGTCCTTTGGTCGTAATGGAAATTAATGCCCCCGTTGCGTCTCCGTATCTCGCCTCTACACCTCCTGTGATAACTTGCAATTGATCAATTTCTGATTCTGGAATTAGTGCACCCGAAACACGGATACCATCTACGTAGTAGTCTGTTGAGTTGTCTCTCGCACCCCTAGCATAAACCGCTTCTCCTTCATCTACGGAAGAGAGCCCCGCCGTAGTAGCCGCCAGCGCGTTGATATTTCGAGTAGGTAAATTACGAATCTGTTCAGAAGTAATCGTCTGACCCTGTGTGGTGTTGTCCGCCTCTACGAGTGGCACTTCGTAAGCAGTCACAACGACTTCCTGTAAACTGACGCCTTCGTCCAGTGTCATGTTTAAGATAGTCGTCTTACCAGGCGTGATAACCACTCCAGACTTCCGCTGCGAACCATAGCCAGTATAGGAAAATTCAATTTCGTAAGTACCTGGATCCAATGGATTGATACTGTAATTGCCATCAAAATCCGTTACTGTGCCTCGACCATTGTCAATAATTAAAATCGAAGCACCAATTAATCCCTCTCCTGTTTCGGCATCCGTAATTTTGCCTTGTAGAGAAGTTTGTGCGGTCAATTCAAAACCAAACAGGAGAAGTGTAATAAGGAAGAGTAAATTTCGCATCATACTAAAATAATTTTGATAGGCATACGCCAGAATATTAGCAGTAAAGTAAACTGCCCTGTCAGTCTATACTCAATGTAGGATGATAGAGTGTGCATTACACCTTTGCAGAGCCAAAAGTCAAGTTGCAGAACTTTATTGTCTGTATATAATGTACAATCTAAGTGCAGATAGCATAAAGCTAACGTTCATCACACTCAATTCGCGGCCTATCAAGGTCAAATTAGGTCTTGTTTGTTAGTAAGCTGAAACGATTAAATGTTCCTTGTTGATTTCAAGTTTAGACCACGTAACTCAATAGGATTAGGCATTTCAGACTTGATGTCAACACCAAAAAAAGAACATTTACTATGGAAGTTGATCTAAATGAAACGCAATAATAAGGAAAATTACATAGGAATTGTAATCATAGGTCGATTGCTTTGTTAGGATTATGCGAATATTCTGGAAGTCAGACTAGAGCAAATTTACGATGGCGAGTTGTGTGATATTTTTATTGATGTTTCGGGCTTTGTTTGCGGGCATTAGTTTCGTAAATAGAAAGTCAATAATTCAAGATAACGGACAACATAATCGCCAAATTGGAAATGAAGAATTAAAAACTGAGGATTACAAAAAATGACAATTTGTAAAGCTCTCAATATCTGATTGTTATGTTTTTTTAGTTTTATTTGTTTTCAATTCTCCAATTTTAATTATCAATTTGGCGAACACATTCAAACATCGACTTTAGCATATTTCGCATTGGCTTCTATGAAAGCACGACGAGGCGGTACTTCGTCTCCCATCAGCATAGAGAAAACACGATCAGATTCTACGGCATCTTCTATGGTTACTCGACGCAATATCCTTTCATCGGGATCCATGGTGGTTTCCCAAAGTTGATCGGCATTCATTTCTCCTAATCCTTTGTACCGTTGTACTTTTACAGAATTATCTTTTTCTCCTTTTGAGTAAGCCGCTATCGCTTCCATTCTCTCTTCTTCACTCCAACAATAT
This sequence comes from Bacteroidota bacterium, assembly GCA_039201015.1. GTDB lineage: Bacteria > Bacteroidota > Bacteroidia > Chitinophagales > Saprospiraceae > JAAUTG01. The sequence goes on from JBCCRX010000074.1 coordinate 13,559, forward strand.
CTAAACTGCTTTCCTTTTTTCACTAAATACAAGGGGGGCTGCGCAATATAAATGTAGCCGCTCTCAATTAATGGACGCATGTAGCGGAAGAAAAAAGTCAAAATCAATGTCACAATATGACTGCCATCTACATCCGCATCACACATAATGACGATTTTGTGATAGCGCAATTTGGCAATGTTTAGAACGCGTTCTCCTTCTTCACCTTCTTCGATACTGACGCCTAGAGCAGTAAAGATATTTTTGATTTCTTCGTTTTCGTATATTTTATGCTCTAGTGCTTTTTCTACATTCAGGATTTTACCACGCAAAGGCAAAATGGCTTGAAAATGACGATTGCGCCCTTGTTTGGCAGTACCTCCAGCAGAATCTCCCTCTACTAAAAAGATTTCTGACTCGCCAGGGTCTTTGGAAGAGCAATCTGCTAATTTTCCAGGTAGTCCACCTCCTGCCAGTGGTGTTTTGCGTTGCACCATTTCGCGCGCCTTTCTGGCTGCGTGGCGAGCCGTAGCCGCTAAGATGACCTTATCAATGATCTTTTTGGCTTGCTTTTTATTTTCTTCTAAGAAAAATTTCAGTGCTTTTCCGACGGCACGTGATACGATTCCTGTGACTTCTGAATTACCTAGTTCTCCCTTTGTTTGTCCTTTAAATTGTGGTTCAGGCACTTTCACAGAGACGACTGCGGTCAGACCTTCTCGAAAGTCTTCCCCAGAAATATTGAACTTCAATTTTTTAAACAGATCATTGTCGCGCCCATAATTGGAGAACTCTCGATTCACTGCTCTTCTAAATCCATTGACGTGCGTGCCGCCTTCTCTGGTATTAATATTATTGACAAAAGAATAAATGTTTTCTTTGAAACTGGTATTGTATTGCATCGCTACTTCCACTTCCACATTGTCTTCCGTCCCTTTTACATAGATGGGTTTTTCGATTAATTTGGTGCGCGATTGGTCCAGGAATTGTACAAATTCGGTAAGTCCACCCTCTGAGTAGAAAGTCTCGTGTTTGTAGCCTCCATTTTCAGGTACTCTTTCATCAGTTAAGTTGATTTTGAGTCCCGCGTTTAGGTAGGACATTTCGCGGAAGCGATTTGCGAGTATATCGTACTTAAAAACCAGTTCAGAGAAAATTTCTGGGTCTGGTTTGAAGGTTACTTTTGTGCCTGTATCTTCTGCCTGTCCTACTATCTTTACGTCATACTGTGGCTTTCCCTGACTGTACTCTTGTACAAAAACTTTTCCTTCTCTATGTACTTGTGCCTTTAGATGAATAGAAAGTGCATTCACACAAGAAACACCTACGCCGTGCAATCCACCCGATACCTTGTAAGTATCTTTGTCAAATTTACCACCTGCATGCAGCACCGTCATCACTACTTCGAGTGCTGATTTTTGCAATTTGGCGTGCATGCCAGTTGGGATTCCTCGTCCGTTATCTCTGACACTGAGCGAATTATTTTCGTGAATAGTAATGTCTATTTGGTCGCAATGACCCGCCATGTGTTCATCTATGGAGTTGTCCACGACCTCCCAAACTAAGTGGTGCAATCCCTTTGCATCGGTGCTACCGATGTACATGCCAGGACGCTTTCTCACTGCTTCTAAACCCTCCAGTGCTGTAATGTTACTGGCACTATAATTAGCAGTTTTTGCCTGTGTTTTTTCTTGTATATCCATTGATGCAAAGATAAGAAAAACTATGCACAAAAAGGCTATATTTTGGACAATTTTAGACCGATCAATAGTTAGGTGTGGAGGTGTGAAATTAAGGCTTTTGTAAGAGGGCAATTGAACTTCTTTTTCTGGTCTTTTTTACTGGTCTATCAGGCGGGAATAAAGTCTGCATTTTGAATACGCTTTTTGCTAAATACCGCCATACCATACTTATAAGTAATGCGAAAAGAATATCTTTGCGCTTTTGACCTTTTCTCTTTTTTGATGGAAAGAAATCTTTTCTTGTGTTTTAAATTAATAGCCACCTCTATGCTCAACAATCAAGCACACTTATTCGATCTACCCAAAGATATTTGCTATTTGAATGGTGCTTATATGTCTCCTCAACTCAAGTCCGTGACGGCTGTGGGGCAAGAAGCAGTATTGAAAAAGGTGCGACCGCATGAAACTAGACTGGAAGATTTCTTCGAACCAGTAGAACAACTGAAAGCGCGTTTTGCCAAATTGATAGGAGTGGAACAGCAAAAGCGCATTGCCTTAATTCCTTCTGTTTCCTACGGTATTGCTAATGTAACTCGCAATATTCACCTCTCAGATACGGATGAAATTGTATTGGTGGGGGAACAGTTTCCGAGCAATTACTACGCTTGGGAAAGACTGGCAAAAAGGTGCGAGGCAAGCATTCAAATCGTATCACCGCCCGCCACTATTGATCGCACGAATGCTTGGAATGAAGCGATTTTAGAAGCCATTAATGAAGATACTAAAGTGGTTTCCATTGCCCATGTCCATTGGGCAGACGGAACACTTTTTGATCTAAAAGCCATACGCGAAAAAACCAGCGCCGTAGGTGCTTTGCTAATCATTGATGGCACCCAATCGGTGGGTGCATTGTCATTTAGTGTGCAAGAATTTGAAGTTGATGCACTGATCTGTGCGGGCTATAAATGGTTGCTTGGACCTTATTCCATTGGTTTGGCTTATTATGGTGATTATTTCGATGATGGCGAACCCATCGAAGAAAACTGGATTAATCGCCACAACAGCCAAGATTTTCGAGCTTTGGTGAATTATGAAGAATGTTATCGCCCCTTCGCAGGGCGGTACAGTGTGGGCGAACAAAGTAATTTTTTGCTAGTGCCAATGATGAACCGGGCTTTGGAACAAGTTCTTAATTGGGGCGTAGAAAACATTCAATCTTATTGCAAGTCCATAGCAGTGGATGTCGTACAGCAGTTGCGGGAAATGGGTTGTCAGATAGAAAATGAAGACCAACGCTGTGGACACCTTTTTGGCATTCGGCTACCCGATCATATTGATTTGGAAGTACTGAAAGCGCGATTTCAAAAGGAGCAGATTTTTGTTTCTCTCCGAGGCAATTCGATTCGTATTTCGCCTAATGTTTACAACGAAGCAACAGATTTTGAACGTCTAATGCACTGTTTTAGAGCAGAATAGAGGGTTTGAATGTGACTTCAGAACAGGGAGCATGCTTAGGAAAAATCAGTTAAATCATCGTACTGCATTGTCAAAGCTTTTGAGAACCTAATGCGGAAAATTGCGTAAAAAATTGTAAGTTTATGAAATAAACGAACAAGATATCCCTCTAGGCATCTACTCAAAACAGTTTTTACCTTAGAGCCAGCAATTTCTTATTTGGGACTTAGAAATGTCATTTTTTGCTCTAAACTGCAAAAATAATTTACAAATTCAGGTTCAAAAATGATATTTCTCGCTCCTCAATTGGTAAAATCTTCCACATGAGAAATTGCTGCCTTAGAGCTTGTTTGGGTTTTATCGTACTGATAACCAACATTTTATGAATCTGACGTTGAAATAAATTGCTCACTTATCCCGACCGTATCTGCCTCACCGTGTCCGCCTTAGGCGTGAGGCGTAAACCATAAATTATTGATTATCAATTAAATAAATTTCCAAACAAGCTCTAAGTAAACGCTCCATATTTGCTTAACAAAATAATAGATGAAAGTAGCAATTGCACAACTCAATTACCATGTCGGGAATTTTGAAGGGAATTTACAAAAAATGTTAAGAGAGGTGGAGCAGGCAAAAGCGGAAGGTGCGGATGTTGTTTGCTTTGCGGAACTGGCGGTCGTGGGTTATCCACCGAGGGACTTTTTGGAGTTTGATGATTTTATAGAAAAGGCAGAGGCGAGCATAAGGCGTTTGGCAAAAGCCGCAAAAGACATCGCCATAGTAGTCGGTTCGGTGAGCAGGAATCCCGTTGTGGAAGGAAAAGATTTGTACAATTCTGCTTACTTCTTAGCCGATCAAAAGGTGTTGCATATTCAGCACAAAACGCTCTTACCAACTTACGATATCTTCGATGAATATCGCTATTTCGAGCCAGCTTCCGCATTCAAATGTGTCCAATACAAAGGCAAATGCATCGCGCTCACCATCTGTGAAGACATCTGGAATATCGGGAATGACAATCCGCTTTACACGATTTGTCCTATGGATGAATTGATGCCGCAACAGCCCGATTTCATGATTAATATTTCGGCTTCTCCTTTCGCTTACGATCATGCCGCAGAGCGTATTAGAATTGTGAAAGCCAATGTGCGTCGCTACAAAATGCCCATTTTCTACGTCAACCAAAGTGGTGCGCAAACGGAGGTCATTTTCGACGGTGGTTCTTTGGTCGTTGCTCCTGATAGCACACTCGTGGATGAATTGCCTTATTTCCAAGAAAAGCTCAAAGTCTATGATTTAGAAGCTGTAGCGAATGCCAAAGTGGAATCTGAGCAAGACAAAGAAAAGATCAGCTTGATTCATGATGCCTTGGTACTAGGACTTCGAGATTATTTCCGAAAATTGGGTTTAAAAACAGCTATTCTAGGGCTTTCTGGCGGTATAGACTCGGCAGTAGTAGCGGTTTTGGCGGCGCGTGCATTAGGGAAAGATCAAGTTCGGATGCTTTTAATGCCTTCTCAGTTTTCGTCGGATCATTCCGTTAATGATGCGCGAAAGTTGGCGATTAATTTGGGAACACAATACGATATAGTACCGATTCAAGACATTTACGAAGCCTACGAAAGTGCATTAAAACCGCACTTTTTTGGTACTTCTTTTGGTTTGGCGGAAGAAAATCTACAAGCGCGCTCCAGAGGCATGTTGCTGATGGCTTTTTCCAATAAATTCGGTAATATTTTATTGAATACTTCCAACAAAAGCGAAATGGCGGTCGGCTACGGTACGCTCTACGGTGACATGTGCGGTGGTCTATCCGTCATTGGTGATCTCTATAAAATGGAAGTGTATGAGTTGGCGCGCTACATGAATAAAGACGGGGAAGTGATCCCAGAAAACATCATCAATAAGCCGCCTTCTGCCGAACTGCGACCCGATCAAAAAGATTCGGATAGCTTACCCGATTATGAGATATTGGATAAAATCCTCTACCAATACATCGAGAATCGACAAAGTCCACAAGACATCATCGCAATGGGGTATGATGAAAATTTGGTGCGCCGCGTCCTTCGCTTGGTCAACATCAATGAATTTAAACGCTACCAGACCGCGCCCGTTTTGAGGGTTTCTTCTAAGGCGTTTGGAATGGGTAGAAGGTTGCCGATTGTGGCGAAGTATTTGGCGTAGAGGAATGAAGGCTCTATGCGATTGCATTTGGTTGAGTGTCTTTAGAAAGGTAGTCATCAATTACTGGTATCTCGTTCGTTCTCGTTTGGAGGGACGTTCAATAGGTAGTGCTGATTAAAGAACCATTATTAAGAACTGAAATGAACCATTACGGAAGATAGTTGGACAAAGTCTGACGTCTTATTCAAATCAATTGCTCAAATCGCTGCTTCGCAAACTCATACAGTTCCAAGTCCAATTGATGCGCATTTTCTAGGCTTCGCATCGTATCATCGTCTATCTTGGGTTTGTTTTTGGTCTTCTGCCAATTGTGTCCAATATCAATGGTCGTTTCCCAACCAAAAGTCTTGGCAAAAAGCGCAACCGAACGCTCAAAATCTTCTTGAATACCGAACGCTTTTACTTTATTAGCGAGGTGATCTTTGGCGAGTTCCAGCATTTTTTTATCGCTGATTTTGTGGTTGAAGCCTTTGTTCATACCCGCCAGCATTCGGGTCTGCAAATTGGACTGTAAACTTGCAAAACTGCGCGGACGTGGCTTTTCGCCTATAAAAAAATCTTTTAGGGGCGTATCGTGGTGGCGTTGCCATTCTGGATGGATATAGTCTGCACGTTTAGCTTCTAGTACAAAATAGTAATGACTAATTGCTCTTTTGATCGGGTCGCGCAAGAAGGAAATATAATCGAAGGCCTGAAAAGGTTTGTATTGATGAAAACCGTAGGGAATGTGTCCACGCACGAAGGCGGGTTTTGGGCAAGGATTAAGAATAAAGTGTTTTGTTCCTTTCGGGCGCACCATCGTATAAGCAGAAATGCCCTTTGCTACCGCATTGTAAAAAGCAGTGCCTGCTGTCTTGGGAATATGGATGAAGATGATGGATTTCATTGATAAAAACAAATTCTTAGGAAGCGGCGTATTCTGTGTAAGGACGAGCATAGGGAGGCTGTAATCCGAGGACGATGTCCGTTTTTGGGATGCCTCGCTCCACTAATTCTTCTGCAATTAAAATATCAGTCCTATTTTCTTGTACCCAAACTTTATCGTCAATAATATCAAAATGAAACACTGCTCCGAAGATGTAATCATTTTCCTTCCACCCCATCCTAAGAAACTGAAAATGCCCTCTTTCCACGTCCGCAATGACAATATTTTGCAGTGGATCGTCAGGACGCTCCCAACGCTTCGCGTAAGATTCAATAGTTTCAATTAGAATCTGCTGATACTTCTTTATTTTATCCATGACACGATTTCTTTTTTATATGGATCG
>JBCCRX010000075.1:0-20116 GCA_039201015.1 Bacteroidota bacterium
GAAGGACTCGACCTGTCCGCCTCACCGTGTCCGCCTTAGGCGTGAGGCTGACGTCCTTCTAAACGAAAACAAACGAAATTTAATAGTTGGCGATATCTTTCTAAAGATACTCGACCAAATGAAATCATTTAGAGCCAAAAGTTATTTCTATTGCAAGTGATATTGAGATGGAATATGATATTTTTATCGACTTACTGATGCTAACAAAAGAGGATTTAAGTACACCCTTTGGGAAGCAACCCGTTTATCAACAAGCATTAAAAAAAGGAATGATATTATGACAGATGAAGAAAGATCAGCTTTGATTACTTATCGTTTAGAACAGTCTGAATAAGCTGCTGCTGCTCCAAAAATTCTACTAGAAAATAAAAATGCCAACAGTGCCGTTAATCGCATTTATTACGCTATGTTCTATGTCGTTTCCGCATTAGCCAATCAAGAAAAATTCGCTACCTCCAAACACAAGCAACTAATTGGTTGGTTCAATAAGACATTCATTAAAGAGGGAATTCTTCCAACTATTTACAAAGATATGCTGGTAAAATCGTTTGAATACCGCACCGAAAGTGATTACGGCAAATCCAAACCCATTGCTACAGAAACGGTGCAACAGTTGTACGATGATATGTTAGTGTTTACGGTAGCGATTCGGAAGATGGTGGAGGAGCAATGATCCAGATTTCTAAAGTCTTAAAGACTTCGGAAATCTTCATTAAAATTCACATAATTACAACTTCAACGATCCAAAAAACAAAGCTTTGCCATTTTATTTAATTTTTTACGCATCATATATAATTTTTTACTAATAAATCCCTATTTTTGGAGCATCAACTATAGACATTCACCTAAATCTACCCTCGCGCTATGAAATTGGATATGACTTCAAGTACGTTCTACACCTTCCGTAGTAGTGTTATTGGATGCTTGCTTTTTCCGCTCTTCCTGTTTTCTTCTATTATCGCTTTTGCACAGCCTTCTGTGGATTGGTCCCAGACCTACGGTACTTCGAATACTGATTTTCCGCAGAGCATTATTCCTACCAATGACGGTGGCTATTTTATGACAGGATACAATCGCCCTTATTCTATCAATGCCAGTGATAGCACTCGCTCTGATGGCTGGTTTCTAAAGCTATCTTCAAGAGGAAGCGTACAGTGGGAAGGTAATCTAGGTGGTTCAGAGCTTGATTTTTTTCATTCTGCCGTACAAACTTCTGACGGAGGTTATTTGTGTTTTGGCGACACAGAATCAAGAGACGGAGATATTAGTAGTGATTACAATGGCAGCGATTTTTGGTTGGTCAAGCTAGACCAAAATGGTAACGTACAATGGAACAAAACTTACGGTGGTAACGGTGCTGAACTAGGTAGAGAAGTAATCGAAACAGACGATGGGGGTTTTATTGCAGTGGGTTATAGCTCCTTTAGTTTTAACGGAGAAGTAGAAAGATTCATTGGTAAACAGGATGCTTGGATTATTAAAGTTGATGCACAGGGCAATTTATTATGGTCGAAATCTTATGGAGGAACAGAAATAGATCAAGCTTGGTCAATTACAAAAGCTAATGACGGAGGATATGTTATTGCAGGAACAAGTGAATCATTTGATAATGATATAAGCACCAATAGAGGTGAGCTTGATGCTTGGATAATTAAGATCAATGAATCTGGGAATATTGTTTGGAAGGATACTTATGGTGGCTCTAATCGAGACGAAGCACACGCTATCAAAGCAACTGGAGAAGGATATGTTGTAGCTGGATACAGTTATTCTGCTTCTGGTGATGTACCAGAAAATAAGGGTAGAAGTGATTTTTGGATATTCACAATTGATAATCAAGGAGCTTTGATTTGGTCAAAAACCTATGGAGATGACGTCCTAAATTTTGGACAAGATATTACAGTAGATGACGATGGTAATATATATGCAATTGGTAATACAGCTAATACTGAATTCTCTTTTGTAGAAGGAGATGTTAGTAATTACAAAGGAGGTAAGTACGATGCTTGGCTCATCAAACTTGATCCTAGCCTAAACTTACTTTGGGAAAGAACGATCGGTGGAAATGGAATAGACCGTTCTTTTAATGTGAATGTCGCAACAGACGGCAGTGTAATAGCTTCTGTCTATACAAACTCAACAAGTGGAGATGTATTTCTAAACAGAGGCGAGTACGATGCTTTAATTATGAAATTTAATCGTGATAATACCAATGGCATAATCACATGTCCCAGAATAGAAAATGTAGAACAGGAATTCAATGCTTTACTTGATGTTGGTGATGAAATAAAGTTGAAAGCCTACGGTGATGATCTTCCTGTTGATGCTAGAATTGACTGGTACTACAGTTCCGATCCAAACTTCAATCCTGAAAGAGGAGAAGGAACAAGTATTATGGAGGGAACTATCAAAAGGGCGGACGAAGACTGCTTAAAAATAGAAGGAATAGTGGTGGATGCATGTAAAGGAACACCTATGCCTACATCAGGAAATGATGGTGAAGGAGCTAATGAATTGATTATTGTCAGCAATACGATAAGTTATGAACTAGATCCTTTCAAATTTAATTTATCACTTCCTCTTCCTCCTCTACTTTCCGAAATAGGGGATGATCCGATTGTCATTATTGACGACTTTCTTATAGTTTTATTTGATGACGGTTTTTACTATAAACCTGATCAAAATGTTATAGATCAAATACAAAGTACAACTAGCTGCAATATCAATTTTGACTTTATTGAAGAAGAAAGTCCTGAAATTCCTGCCAATTCTATACTAGTAATTTTAGGCAGTGGGTACAGTATCGTTGATTATGATTTTGATGCTCTTTGCGCATTTGGAAAGTCTGTGTATGTGGCACAAACTACCATGTTTGGTAGTGGCGATTTCATTCCAAACAGTAATGCTCCGCAAACAGATATTGTCCAGGTAGGTATCGTAGGAGGATGCAGTTCACAATTGACTTATTCTTATTCAAAGAACAACCCAAATGATGAATCAGAGACTGCCTTTATCGTACCTTGTGATAACGAACAGAACGTATTTAGAGAAAATTGCCAACTCAATTTTTCAAATATTAGCTCAAATATTTGTCAATTTGATACCTACACCATCCCCAATAACTTCCCAAGCGGCACATTCTACCTAAAAGGTATCCTAAGACCAGAAATCGAAGGCTGTAATGCAGCAGTTACGCAAGCCATTGAGTTTACGGTAGAAGGCAACTGCGAAACCCAAGTCAACGGTGGTGTCATCGCCCTCTCTGATGGTTCAACGGAAGCAGACATTACCGTTGGAGATGGACAAGCCGATATACTTACTTTTAGCTCTATCAATGCCTTTGGAGCAAATTTCAGATACGTCGTCACCGATGACAACAACACCATATTAAACATCCAAGCGGGCAATGTTTTTAATTTTGAGGGATTTGGAGAAGGTGTTTGTAGAGTCTGGGGATTTTCTTACACAGGAAATTTGACTGTTCAAGTAGGAGACAATCTGGCTGAAGTAAACCTTTCAGACGATTGCTTTGAAGTGTCCAGCAATTTTGTGACCATCAATAAACTATCTTCCTCACTGCCCGCTACTGTAGTGGATATTATTGTTAATAGTGACATACACAATACCTTAGAAACTGCTATCATTGCGGCAGAAATAGCGGATGATCTGAGTGGTGAAGGACCATTTACCGTTTTTGCTCCCACCGACGATGCTTTTGCTATGCTGCCAGAAGGGGTAATTGAAGCCTTGCTCTCAGACCCTACTGGCGAATTGGTTGGACTTATTCTCTATCATGTTCTAGGTGCGTATGTTCTTTCTACCGATTTGAGTAATGGTCTAACTGCTTCTACCATCTTGGGCGAAGATGTCATCTTTACAATAAATCAGGATGGTATCTTTATCAACGATGCCGAAATCATTGTGGCGGATATACTCGCAGACAATGGCGTAGTGCATGTGATTGATGCCGTATTACTACCGAATAATGTTTCCAATTGCCAAAATAAAACCGCCACCTTCACCGACTTCATCTGTAAAAACAACTCTATTTACACCATCAACGGGATCACCTATACTGAGCCAGGCACTTACACCCAAAACCTGCAAACCGTAGACGGCTGCGATAGCACACTGACGGTTGTTCTAGAGCAAGGCTTCCGACCACATGCAGGCATAGAAGGCGATAGTTTGCTCTGTACGGGCACAACGACGCTTTTGACAGGCATTGGTGGTAGCCAATACGAGTGGAGCAATGGTGCGAGTACCAAAAACGTAACCGTCGGTACGGGCACTTATACGGTGACGGTGACGAATGATGCGGGCTGTGTAGATACTTGGACTACCACCGTGCGCACCGATGAAGAAGCTCCCATTTTCACGGCTTGCCCTAGCGATATCAACCTACAAGCCAATACATCTGATTTGGTGTTTGCGACTTGGAATGTACCAACAGCTACGGACAATTGCGGTGCCTTTGACTTGAGTAGTACGCATCAACCTGGCAGTGCTTTTCCCATTGGGACAACGACGGTGGTCTATACCGCTACGGATAGAGCAGGCAATAGTCGTACTTGTCGCTTTAATGTGATCGTGACCCAAGATGCGACGCAGAGCTGTCGCTTTCAAGATTCTTTAGTCTTGGTGGATTTTTATAATGCGACGGGGGGAGCGAATTGGATAAATAGTTGGGATTTGGCTCAACCTATGACAAACTGGCACGGCGTAACGCTAAATTCAGTGGGCTGTGTAGCGTCATTACTATTGGATAGCAATAATTTAACAGCTGAGCTCATCAATTTTAATCTGCCTAATCTGCTCTCTTTCAGTTGCGATTTTAACGAACTCACGGGTATCCTTCCAGACTTTGACCTACTCCCTGAACTTGTGGATTTTTCTTGTAGCGGAAATGAATTGACGGGCACTATTCCAGATTTTTCCTCGCTTCCCAATTTACAAGAACTATGGGTATCTTTCAATAATTTTTCAGGAAGCATCCCAAATTTCTCTTTCTTACCTCAACTAAGAGTTATTTCTTGCAGTGGCAATAGACTCACCGGAAGTATTCCAGATTTTGATAATATTCCCTTTCTAAGATCTTTTTTTTGCTCTGATAATTTATTGACTGGAACTATTCCAGACTTTTCCAATGTAAATGGTCTTGGAAATCTTTGGTGCTATGACAATCAACTCACAGGAAATATTCCAAATTTTACACGCATAACACGGCTAATTAATTTTCGCTGCGACAACAACATGTTGACTGGAAACATTCCAAATTTTGACAACTTGCAGGAGATGGGTTGGTTTGATTGTAATGACAATAATCTCACAGGAAGCATTCCTGATTTTAATTTGCCTAATCTACTATTTTTTGATTGTTACAATAATAATTTAACAGGTGCAATCCCTGATTTTAGTAATCTGCCTTCCTTAAGAAAATTTCAAGCATACAACAATAATCTAGAGGGTCTATTACCAGATTTAAGTGATAATTGTCCCGATTTAGAACAACTTCTGTTACAAGACAATAACATAATGGGATGTTATCCCGATGGGATGACTTTTTTGTGTGAAATTGGTTTTGCCAGTTCTATATTTCAAGACGGCTACAACTTCACCAACAACACAGGTCTTCCCTGGCAAGGCGACTTCCAACGCTTTTGCAATGGCGAAGATCAATTCGGCGCACCCTGCGACGACGGCAATCCAGAAACTGAAAACGACATCATCACCGAGGACTGCGGCTGTGGGGCAACACCGATAGATGCTTGTGCAAACATATCCGTCAGCAATCCAGGCGTTGGGCTGATTCAAGATTTTTGTGAAGGAACGACTTTGCCGACTTTGCGCATCACCGTCGGTGAGGGCGAAACCGTGGATTGGTACGATGCAGAAAGCGGCGGTAATCTAATCCTAGAAGGCAGCCGTTTTTTCCGTCCGAGCGAGCCAGGCACTTACTATGCCGAAATCCGCAACATTGAATTTGGCTGTGTAAGCACCATAAGGACTTCTGCGGAACTACGAGAACTGCCTTCCTATGATCTTCAAGTTACCGAAGTGGTGTGCTCTCCCGATGAAGTGGGAACACAAGTTTTAGAGCTTGTCACCCAAGGCGGCTGTGATAGCGTCGTGACGATTACTAGAATTTTTGAAGATATCCTAGAAACCTTTTTGACCGAAAATACTTGCGATCCAAATCGTGCAGGAACGGAAACGATTACTTTACAAAACCAATACGGCTGCGATAGTTTGGTGACCACTGAATATGTTCTACAAGAAGCGGACGAAACTCGAATTAATTTAACGACCTGCAATCCAAACGAGGCAGGCACAACTACACAAAGACTAACCAATGCGGGCGGCTGCGATAGCCTTGTCATCACAACAACAACTTTAGTGCCATCAAACGAAATTTTCCTAGAAGCAATCATTTGCTACAACGAAAGCTACCAATTTGGAAATCGCACTTTGACTGAAACGGGCGACTATACCCAAAACCTCCAGAATGTAAACGGCTGCGATAGCATCGTCAACTTGTCTTTGGAAGTCATACAAGTTACCCAAGCGGGGAATGGCATCACCGTAGAAGGTTGCGAGGGTGTGACTCCACCCAATTTGAGCATTCCAAATTTGCGTTCAGACGAAACCGTGGATTGGTACGATGCCCCAAATGGTGGTCGCTTAATTGTAAGCAATCGCATCCAATTTCGCCCGCCGAGTGCAGGCACTTATTTTGCTGAAATTCGCAATCGTTCGCATGGCTGTGTGAGTGAGGCAAGGACGCGGGTGAACTTAGTCATTCGTCCGCTACAAGTCAATGTAGAAGAAATTTTTGTTTGTGAGGAAGCCGAAGTTCGTAGAGATACTAGCCTTAGTTTTGATGACTTTGGTTGCGATGTTTTGAATATAACTGCTTATTTGTCAGGCATTTCGCCAGTGACAGAACTAGAAATAGAGACCTGTGATCCCGATGAAGTAGGTTTGGACAGCATGCGCTTCCAAAACCAATACGGCTGTGATAGTTTGGTTATTATCAACCGAATATTGAGTGATGGAACAAGTAATATTACAGACATTATTTATGCTTTTACTTGCCATATAGAAGAAGTCGGTATTGACACCGCCTATGTAGTGGAAGGTGAGCAATGCGTCGGAATCATACTCACCATCACGGACCAATATCCAGTGACCTTACCCATAGCTCGTACTGATGTCGTTTGTAGCCCTGAACTAGCAGGAAGGGATACTATTTTCTACACCAATCAATACGGTTGCGATAGTTTGATTATTACTCAAAACAACTACTTACCGCCTGCCGTCACAACAACGGATGCCTACGATTGTAGTATCACTGTAGAAAAGGTAGATACCTTTAGATATGCTACTCAATATGGCTGTGATAGTCTGGTCGTAACGCGCCTATTTCCCGCCGAAGATTCCCCAATCACTAAAATCGAACAGACCACTTGTGATCGCTCAGCAGCAGGAATAAGCACCCAAACTTATACCAACCAATACGGCTGCGATAGCTTGATCGAGATCACGACCATTTACGCAGGAAGTGATTTGAGTAAAACCTTTATTACGACTTGCGACGAAGCCCTCCGCGGACTAGCAGATACTATACTGTACAGGAATCAGTACGGTTGTGATAGTATTGTAGTGGAAGCTTATTTTGTGCCACCTTCACAAGAAAGTATCCTCACAGAATTTACTTGCGACTTAGAGCAAGACTTTGATACTGTTTTCTATACGAATCAATATGGCTGTGATAGCTTAATCATCACGCAGTACATGCAAGACGAACTACCTGTGGTGGAGCAAACTGAATTTTTCTGTGGATTTAAAGAGACAGAAACTTTTCGATACACACGACCAAATGCTTGCGATAGCATAGTCGTTGTCTCTTACCTAGATGTCAGCACCCCAATCACTTATTTGAATACAACTACCTGCGATCCTTCTCTGGCGGGAGAACAACGGGTGGTATTGCAAAACCAATACGGCTGCGATAGCATCATCATCACCGACTATGCATTACTAGCCACTTCTGCGCCCACTGTTTTCAATATTTCCACCTGCAATAGTAATGAAGCAAGAAGCGACACATTGCGGCTCCCCAGTCAGAATGAATGCGATAGCCTGGTGATTACCAACTACGTGTACGAAGTCAGTAATACCATACTAAATGATAAAATATGCCAGAATTACAACTTCAACGGACGCCTGCTATCGGAAGCAGGCACTTATTACGATACTTTACAAACCGCAGAGGGATGCGATAGTATTTTGACCTTGAAACTGATACGAGGCGAAGATATTGAGCTGAATATAGAACAACAATTGTGCAATGGACAGACCTACGAATTTGGTGGAGAAACACTCAGTGAGCCTGGCAATTATACGCAAAGCTTTCTAACCGAAGGTGGCTGCGACAGTATTGTCAACTTGATATTGGAGGAATTGATGATAGATTCATTTGGCTTGGTGACCGATACCATTACCTTAGTGGCGCAGGAAGGCAGCGTTCGTTTTGATCCCAGCGAAAATGACACCTTATTTGGTGCATGGGAAATGTACGCTCCACAAAATGGATCATTTGGTAGAATACAAAACAATGACAACCAATTGATCTACGAGCTTGATCCCGTCTTCTCTGACCTCACAGGTGTAGATTCCTTTGAATACGAAATCTGTGCCACTGCTTGTCCCGATTTTTGCGCTAGGGAAAGCATCGTTGTCGTTATCAGTAAAACCTGCAAGGATTCGATTCTCAATAACATCCCGACGGGCTTCGCGCCTGATGCAACGGAAGCAATAGATCGCATATTCGATCCTATCGGCAACATAGAAGCCACTTGTGCCGAACAGCCTCGAAATGCTAGTCTCTTGGTTGTAGATATGCAAGGCAATAGGGTCTATCAAGCCAATCCTTACCGACCTTGGAATGGCAGGAGCGACAAGGATACACCTCTGCCGTCAGGGATTTATTATTACACCCTGCAATTCGAATTAAACGGTGAAGAACAAGCTCCCATCAAAAAGTGGGTTGCGCTTTATAGTCAAAGATTATAAAGCAAGCGTATGCGAAGTTTTCAGAAAATATTGTAACCATTGTAAAAGATTCCTGTAGCGAGATTACGGCAATCACAAGAGAGCTAGACTTTGTTTATTCGTTGAATTGTTGATCTGTTCATTGCACAGATTCTCTTGATTTTACTTTTTTTGGTCAGTGGTTATCAAATAAACATATCAACATTATAAACAGCAAAAAATTTCTTGCGAGTAGCGAGATTTACTAAATCTTTGAGATTTAGCAAATCTAGTCATGCCCTGCTTATTCTAAGCACAGATAACCACTTTTCCAGCTTGTCAAGGTTTTGTTGAGGTATTAAATGCCGCTTTTCGAGTGCTTCTCCTCATCTTGCACCAAACGAAAACGACAAAACTAACACTATGATAGCAGGCATCATTTGGGCTATACTAGCTGGTATCATGCTGGGTTTCTATGCCTTGCCAGAGAAGTTCACCAAGGATTTTCAGTTTGAGAACACTTGGGGATTGATGTTCACGATCAACATGATTGTTGTGCCACTGATTGCCAGCGCACTACTTATCAATGGTTTTGGAGCAGTATTAACGGGACTTCCTTTCGAGGTACTACTCAAGATGATTGTGGCTAGCTTTCTTTGGGGCATCGGTATGATGCTGTGGGGAAAAGCGATCAATTACATTGGCTTATCGCTTGGCTTTTCGATATTCATTGGAGTCATCATTTTAGTAGGTTCGCTATTGCCTTTCCTAGAAGAAGGCTTGCCGCCAAACAACGTCTTTATCACATTAATGGCAGGCATTGCAGTCGTTCTTTTGGGAGTAATAGCGAATGGAAAAGCGGGCATCACGCGCCAAAAAGATGAAGCGAGTGATGGCACCAGCGTTCAAGCAAACTCAATCGGAACTGGAATCTCTATTGCCGTAGTTGGTGGTTTGCTAGCAACTGGATTCAGCTATGCCAATGCGGCTGGAAGACCTGCCATACACGAGGCTTGCCAAGCCATGGGCAATCCAGAATGGGTAACTGCTGTGGGCGTCATGTTTGTTATCTATGTGTCGGGGGCACTTTTTGTGGTTCCTTATTTTCTTTATCAATTGAGCAAGAAGCATCTTTGGGGCAATTTCAAAACGCCACACATCGCCAAAAATATTGGCATGACCTCCATTATGGCGATACTCAATTTTGCGGCTTCCGCTGCTTTTGCTTTTGCTGCATTTAAGCTAGGAAAAGCTGGAAATACGGTCGGCTATGCCATTTTCAATACCATTAGTGTAGCCGTTGCGATCTTGAGCGGACTCTTTACTGGAGAGTGGACAAAAGCCTCTCCCAAAGCTAGGCGATTTTTATACCTCGGCTTAGCGGCTATGATCGTTGGAGTGGTCATTATTGCGCTGGGAAATGCGATGGCGGTGTAGCCGCTCAAGAGCGAATAGTAGCTTTCCTAAAAACATCAAAATGTTGCCGAAGGGCTTCCCAATTTTCTTGTTCAATAAGTGCTTGATCGAATAAATAGCCGCCCATACCGAAAGCCTTCGCGCCTGCTTCTAAATAAGCCTCCAGATTTTCCAGCGTGACGCCGCCCGTGGGCATCAATTCCAGTTGGTCGAGTGGTGCAAGCACGTCTTTGATGTAAGTAGGCCCTAAATCTCTAGCGGGAAATACCTTGACCATTCGCGCCCCTGCTTGCCAAGCTTGATAGATTTCCGTTGGCGTATAAGCACCCGGAAAAACGGGAATATTTTTGGAGGTACAATATCGAATCAAGTCCACGTCCGTGACTGGTGAAACGATGAACTGCCCGCCGGCTACTAGTACTGCATCCACCACTTCGATTGTTAACACCGTACCCGCTCCTACATTGAGTTTGCCTGCGTATTGTTCGGCTAGGCGTTCAATAATCGCTAGTGCATTGGGCGTATTCATCGTAATTTCGATATTGGTGAAGCCCGCTCCTTGATAGATTTCCGCAATTTGTAACACTTCTGCTTGGGTATAGCCTCGCAAAATTCCTACTACGGGTGTTTGCAGAAAACGTGATTCTGAAAATGTTTGCATGTGTTTTTTTTGACAGATTTGCTAAATTTCAGGAATTTAGTAAATCTCGCTGTCCAAAAGTGGATGTTAGACTTTTGATTGGGAACAATTTGTCAAATTTTGAAAATTTGACAAATTTATACGCTCGCAAAAAACTGATTATCAGCTATTTAATTTTTTAGTGAAGATAATCGTAACGCACCAACTCTATTGGCAGATTTGCTAAATCTCAAGCATTTAGTAAATCTCACTATCCAAAAGGGGATGTTAGCCTATTGAATAAATCAAGATGCGCCAAAGGAGTGGCTTGCTCCAAGTCTTTGGCTTCAATTGTTCTAAAGTCATTGTCTATACTCAAACTTTCAATCGCTATTTTGTATAAGGAAAAAAGCGGGTCACTACTTGCCAAAACTAGAATTTCCTCGACATCAGCAAGCGATTTTAATTCTTCTCCAATCAACAGACCACTCAAGAAAGCATAATTGGCGAATGCGGGCATTTGATGTAAAATATCATTGGTGCGAACCTGGAAAAGTTGGTGCAATAAAGAGCCATTTTTGGCAGCCAGAACGCCTTTTTGAAAATCGCTAATAGAGAGTTCCTCCTCAACTACGGAATGCTTCAAAATACTGTTTTGCTTTAATAATTGAAAGACTTCGCCCGTCATGTAGGTCTTGAAATTTACGATGCTGTGGGCTTGAAGTTGAATGTGTTTGGAATGCGTTCCAGGCAAGATACAAATGCTATTCTCGGGCAAAAAAGATTTAATGCCCAACATTTGCACTTCCTCTCCGCGCATCACATCTTGCTCGTTTCGCAAACCCGTGAAAAGATACAAATCATTGGGATATGCTTCCGTAGCATCTATTTTGCAGTAATCTAAATTTGGATGCGCTAAATCAAAAGGCAAAGTTGCGTAAGGCAATTCCAGCATACCGATAGAAGAAGCCGCCATGCCCGAAAGCACCACAGGAACGCTAGCTAGTGTATGCCCAAATTGCTGTCCCAAACGATCAATTTGCTCTTGCAAAAGCCGTCGAAAATAAATCAGTCGGTCTGCCTCCTCGCTGGCTTTCCACTGATTGAAAGTCAAGGCGATTCCTTGAGGTGCTTCTAGCTGCGATACTGTTTTACCTGAAGCTCTATCCACCAAATACAAACGAAAATTACTCGTCCCCCAATCACAACAAAGCAAATGATTCATTTTTCATTTCATTTATCAATCCTCTCAAATTCTCACTCCTCTCAACCCTCTCAATCCTCTCAATCCTCTCAATTCTCTCAACCCTCTCAATCCTCTCAATTCTCTCAATTCTCTCAATTCTCTCAATCCTCTCAATCCTCTCAATCCTCTCAAATTCTCACTCCTCTCAAACTCTCACTCCTTCTCTCTCAAATCCGCTCCACCTTCCCAATCAAAAACAAATAGCTACAGAATCCTAGAAAGGCCATTGCCCCAATGTAAAACAAAGCAGGTTCAAATTGTCCGTCTTCTACCAGATAACCAATAACGATAGGCGTCACAACGGCAGAAAGTCCACCGATGAAATTGAATACCCCACCAATCAGACCGATCAATCGTTTTGGAGATAATAAAGAAATAAATACCCAAGCAATAGAAGCCAATCCGTTGCCAAAAAAAGCAATGGAAAGGAATAAAATGATCAAAAAAGTAGAATCGGTATAGTTGGCACCGACAATGGTCATCGAAAGCAACATGCCGACCAGAATGGGAGCTTTGCGTGCTATTTCATTGGTGAATCCTTTGCGCACCAACCAATCCGAAGTAAAGCCAGAAAGCAATACGCCCACAAAAGCGGCTAAAAAAGGAAGTGAAGCCAAAAAACCAGATTTAATAAAATCCAAACCACGATACTCTACCAAATAGGTCGGAAACCAAGTCAAGAAAAAGATAAAAAGCGAGCCCAAACAAAACTGCCCGATGTAAACACCCCACAACTTTGGATGCACGAAGGCTTGTTTGAAATCCGACCAAGTAAATCGCGCTTTTTCTGCCGCTGCATTGCTTTCCTTTGAAGCATCATCCGATGCAATGTAATCCAATTCAGCTTGATTGACTTTTGGGTGTCGGTCTGGATCGCGATAGGCAAAATACCAAATCACTGCCCAAGCCAAACCAATTAATCCAGAGACAATGAACAAGCCTCGCCAACCCAAATAGCTCTGAATCAACACCAAAGCGGGCGTCAAGAAAGCCAAACCGATAAATTGCCCGGAAGTATAGACGGCAATAGCACTGGCGCGTTCTTTTTCTGGAAACCAACTGGTCACGATCTTGTTGTTGGCGGGATAAGAAGGGGCTTCAAAGACACCAATGGCTGCCCGACATCCAATAAAAGCCGCCAGCGAACTGATGAAGCCTTGCACCAAAGTAGCGACTGACCAAAGCGTCAGAATAATGGGATATAAAATTCTGGGGCGCACATAATCCACCAAAATGCCACCAGGAATTTGGAGGCTAGAATACGTCCAGGCAAAAGCGGAAAAAATGACGCCCATTTGCACCGTGGACAATTCTAAATCTTCGCGAATCGCAAACGCAGCCACCGAAATATTGCTTCGATCCAAGTAGTTGATGACCACCGTGATAAAGACCAATGCTAAGATGTGATAGCGTTTGCGGCTTGGTTTTGTCATTTATTTATTATTCAACGCCTGCCCTCAAGGCTTCATTTGCTTCTTCAATTCGTTTTCTCTGTTGCTCGCTCAAAGGATGCGTGTAGTAGAAACGAGGCTTATATTTATAGGTATGTGAATGGGTTTTCATGTGAGGATCGTGGAGGTCTAAACTCAGGTCGCAATCAAAGCGCATCAAAATAGAATAATCCTCGTTTTGATCGCCCGCGTGAGTGACATGCGACAATCCCCAAGTGATGCCACGCCCGTCTTTCGTATTGGTGAAAGCATCGGGCACGTAAGGACCCGCCGCAATTGGCATTAAATCCGCAATGGCCGCAATTTCAAAATTGACGCCGTCTTCCGCGTATTGAATCGTAAAATGCTCGTTGCCATCTTTAATCACCAAAGCTGCGATTCCTGTTTTGAATGGAAAAAGCGTCGTTTCGTGTCCAGAGTTGATGACTGGATTGAGGGGATGCTTTTTGAAAGGGCCGAGCGGATTGTCCGCAATAGCAAGTCCTTGCATTCTAACCAAATGCGGGTCGCCGTCAAAATCAGATTTGTAATAGAGATAGATTTTGTCTTTATATACCAGTGGATAAGGATCATGAATCGAGTATTGATCCCATGCCCCTTCCGCGCCATTATCCACGACAATTTCATTGTGTGGCGTCCAAGGTCCGTCGGGCGAATCGGCATAAGAAACCGTCACGGGGCAATCGTCTCCTCTTTTGCCACTAGCTTCCATAAAGCCTTGATAATACAAATAATACTTTCCTTCCCAGATCAAAATATCGGTAGTGGAAACGGATCGCCAACCTACATTGGGCTTCGGTGGTCTCGGAATCGCAACGCCCTGTTCTTCCCAAGTGAAGCCGTCTTCACTAGTGGCATACCAGATTTCTGCTAAATCCCAATCACGCGAAGGAATGGTATCATTGCTGTCATCGGGACCTTCGGGCTTGGTAGGCGTATCGCGGTGGGTGTACCAAACGTAGTATTTTCCGTCCACAAAGATCACCTTAGAAGGATCGCGTCGGCTGAGGGTAGCATCGCCACCATTGTAGTCAAAGCCTTTGAGTTCGGTATATTTGAATTGGGTATATAGTTCATTGTGTTCTGGACGTGGCGCGCTGTAGTTTTCGTAATTGCGTTCCATAGCGGCACTTAAAGCTTGATCAGGTTTTTCTTTGGGTAAGGTGAAAGGAAAATCTTGCACCTTTTCTTCTTTTGCACTCACTTCCATCTTTTTCTCAGGTGCTTCTTCGGTTTGGCAAGCATAGAGCAAAAGCGTAAAAAGAAAGGCAAGCGGGAGTATAGCCGTTAAAGTTGTTATTTGTTTCATATATTGTAGATTCTTATTTAGGCGTGTACGAAGTCTTGAAATTTTTAACATTTAGCTCAAAGCAATGCTGAATAGCGCTTAAAAATCGTTCAACAAGTATACTCAAGTTTTTTTTCTTCGGACGGAAACACAAATTTTACCTGATTCTTTGAAGAAAAATCAGGCAAGATTTGTGTTTCCGTCCACAGAGATTTATTAGGCATACTTGTTGAGAGATTTCAGGAGCTTCATTCAGCTTTAATTTTTTTTGTTAAATACTTCGTACACGACTAATTCTCATTTACTCCACCATGTAAGTTTTCCGTTTCTCAGAAGCCTCTACCAGACTATCATTAAAGTACTGATATTGCTTTTTAATCAAACCTTTGTACTCATAATAAGGAGGGTGGATATTATTAATATTTTGCTTATTCCATTCGTTCCACAAACCTGCTAGTTCCTTTTGTTGCGCGGGCTGATTACCGACCAGATTCTCTTTCTCGTAAGGATCTTTTTGCATATCAAAAAAGCTCAAGCCCACATTGGGGAGCGGCTGATGAAAGTATTTGTATTTTTCTGTACGCACTGCCCAGAGATTGTCTTGCTCAAACAATCGCCAAAAAAGGGCTTTGTGCGGAGAGTCCGTTTTTTCGCCAATCATATAAGGAAGGAGATTGACGCCTTCCAGCAAAGCATCGGATGTTGCACCACTGATGGCAACGGAAGTTGCTGCAATATCCAGCGCGGAAATCAATCCATCAAAAGTAGTGCCTTGCTTAATTTTGGCGGGCCAATGCGCAATAAACGGGACGTGAATGCCTCCTTCCGTCAAAGCCACTTTTCCTCTGCGAAATGGATAATTGCTGGTATAATCCAATTCAGGACACCATTCTTCGGGATATGGACCGCCATTGTCAGAAAGGAAGAAAATCAAGGTATTGTCGAATTCATCGGTTTCTTTCAAAGCCTCAACGATCAATCCAATGCCTTGATCCATCGCATCTACCATCGCCAAATAAGTCCTACGATCTCTGTCTTCGATGTGCTTGTATTTATCCAAGATTTCCTGTGGTGCTTGTAGTGGTCCGTGTGGGGCGTTATAAGCTACGTAGAGCAGGTAAGGGTGGTCTTGATTTTCCTTCACAAATTTCGCGCCATGCCTACTGATCTCTGTCGTCAAGTAATCAGAAAATTCACCTACTCTCCTATTCTCCTGCATAGGTACTTTGTAGGGATCAATGCCCATCTGGACGCTTTCGGGAAAATAGTCGTGTCCTCCACCCAAAAAGCCATAAAAATAATCGAAGCCTCGATTCATCGGATGAAAATTGGAATGCGAACCCAAGTGCCATTTCCCAACCATGCCTGTTTTGTAACCAACTGCTTGCAATCGCTCCGCAAAAACTTTTTCGCCCACAGGAATGCCGTGATGCGGATCGGAAGGCGTATGATCTAAATTGCTTTCCATCCCAAATCGCGCTTGATAACGCCCCGTCAATAGTCCCGCGCGCGACGGCCCACAGTACGGATGCGTCACGTAGGCATTGCTAAAAATCATTCCATTTTTGGCGAGTTCATCCACTACGGGCGTTTTGATGTCTTTAGAACCCGTAAATCCCAAATCATTATAGCCTAGGTCGTCTGCTAAAATTACGATGATGTTCGGCTGATCGTCGCTAATGGTATTTTCTATTGAGGCTTGATCTATTCGAGGCGCATGGTCGAATCCTGCAATTAGGAAAGCCCCAACCAGCAGGAGAATTGCGCTTAATATTTTTGACAACATGTGTTTCTTATATGGAACACATAGACACACATACGCTATTCGGTATAGAAAATAAAAATGCACTTTTATCCCATACGCGATACATTACATATAAATTTTTATCGAAATGATGAAAAGTTATGTGTTTCTAATGTATCTCTCACTCCCTGACACTTATCTGATTTTATGCAGTCTTTTTAGCTTAGGAATACGAAATTAATAACCGTTAACTCTGTACAATATCCAAGCAAACATGTCCTACTTGCTTTGTATTAGCTTTTAAAAACAAAATGAAAAATAAATTTTTCATTTTGTTTTTAAAAGAGTCCTATGGACAGGAATGAACTTATTTTTAATGATTTTTTCCAAAAATCATTAAAAATAAGTTCATTCCTGTCCAAAAAGTCCCCCAAAAGGAAAATTTTTATTGCATAAAAATTTTCCTTTTGGATTAGAAGTTAACGTTCAATTTTTTCAAGTTCCTTATGTGTATAATATGCGAATTTTTTCTGCGAAAAAATTCAAGAAGTCTTTTGGAAATTTTTATGCAATAAAAATTTCCAAAAAAGTGTCTAGAAATGAAAATGTATCTATGTATTGTTATTAATAAATAAACTATTTCCCAAATCGGCGATCGTACAAAACTCTATTAAATTCCTTCGCTTTGTCCACCATAGGTTGATAAGGTACATCGGTGATGCGTACAAAACCAACATTGTAATTTTCTCCGTCGTGCGCCCTACCAGAAGTGGGAGAATCCAAATATTGAAACCAATGTGCGCCCACGAAATAAGGATTGTCCACGACAGTTTCCATGTATTTTTCGTACATTTTTGCGCGATCTTGCTGGTCGGATGCAATCACCAAACCGGGGTGGAAAAGCCCTGCATCTTTCACGCCAATGTGGAACTCACCAATCAAACTCGGGCGATCAATGTCTTCTAAGAATTTCCAATAATTTTCGCTCAATGCTTCGTGGTAGTAGTTATAGCTGAACACATCTACGTATTTTTGGGCAGCACTGCGCACTTCTTTGCTCATGCCCCAAGTCGCAAAACGACAGCCCATGTACATGTGATTGGGCAGTACTTCCGCCAGCGCATCGTGCACAATTTGGAAATATTGGTGGGCGTATTTTTCTAGCATAGCAGAAAGATCAGCGACGATTGCTGCGTTGAGGTCTTTTTTCTGTTTGTAGTCCACACCAGCAGCTAGGATTTCCCAATCTTTAATGTCGGTTTCCCAAGCAGCATTGAGCGTACTGATGCTCTTGTATTTTTCCTTCAATAAAGCAACAAATTCTGCCTTCACGGGAGAAACCGCCGCATCTTTGGAAAGAGCATCGAGCATGACGCTGTATTGTGAGTTGATAGAGCCTGGCAATCCCCAACTTTTTTCATTGTCAATGAAAACGCCCACACACCACGGATTTCCTTTCACCTCTTCCGCCACCACATCCACTGTGACTTTGACGCGTCTCGTAAATTCTGGATCAAACACATCGGGCATCGGTCCCCAATAACCCGAACCAACGGTCTTGAAATCTCCAATGATCCAACCGTTAGCAAAATAAGGCAAGCGATTTTCGTGATAAAATTCATAGGCTGCCCAATTGCCAAAAGAGGTGAAGCCCCAATTAAGGAAGCGATCTAAAGTGACATCTACCCATTTTTCTAAATGCGCACCTTTGCTTTCTTCGCCATATCGTCTTTCTAGATTGGCTTGATAGTGGCTAAAGGTTTCTCCATGCTCGAACGGGCCGATGTGTTGCTCTCTGCGGTAGCTGTAATTATTAGCTAATGGGTCGTCATAAGCAGGCAAACCCAAAAACATTTTGTTGCGATCAGGATAAGCGACATAAGCAGTATTGGTCACTTCATCATTCAATTCCACCATGCCACGCGAATCTTCTGGTGTCACGTCTTCTGGATCGCGATAGCGAACGGTATCATTTTTGAAATCAACACCTGTGAAGCTGGTTGTATTTGCCATCCTCACATTTGCCAAACCTGTAGAGAAAAACAAGTAGCCTTCTGGATCAACCATTGCCCATTTGCCACCCACTTTTTCGGTGCGGAAATAGCCCGTTGCCTTCAATTTTGGTCCGCCGAGCCAGCCACCGTATTGGCTTCTTCCTTCCATGCGTCCTTCTCTTTCTAGCATCTTCAATTCTTTATCCGCCAATGCTTTCAATTCTTCATCAGAAGTTACTTTTCCTTCAAAATCTATTTTAGCAGCTTGTCCGTATTTATCAATAATACCCACCAAATAATCTTCAGAAATAGCGGGTGTTTCCACTAAGCGAACATTGTCAATGATGACGCTTTTGTCCGCAATGGGATGTTCAGTGAAAAACTTAATCGCGGCTATTTTGGAAAAATCTATATCCGATTTCAAGCCCCTGATTTTCATATGGGAAGAGTTGCTGTTCCACGGATTTGGGTCGTCCCGCAAACCCGTATCTGCTCCTATGTACTTTCCTGCGAGTTCAAAAAAGTGCGTTCTCGTCGCTCCAATCGGCACAACATCAGCTCGACTTACAGTTTGTCCTTTGTCATTCTCTACATTCACGAAGATTTGTACCGAATAATCTTTTGTAGGGTTGGTCGCATCAAAAACTAGACAAAAATCTTTGAGTTGTGCAGCATCAATGGGTGTTTTTGGTCGGTACTCCATCCCAACGTATTGCTGATCACCCTTCATGTCTAATCTCAGTGCCTGTTCACCGCTAGTCACACCTTCCTCCTGCACAGGAGATGCCGTGGCATGAAAACTTTTGAGTTCCGATAGGATGACCTCTTCTTCGAAATCCAATACCATTACTTGTTTCCTACCATTCCAAAATGGATCGCTTGCTGAATCGGGTATCAAGGTAAAATGGCAGGCACTTATCAAAATAGCAACAAAACTCAAGATGATAAGGCTAGCGGTCTGATGTATCTTCATTGTTTCTAGTTTATTTTTTGAATAAAAATTAGGCACTTTAACAATTTTTGCAAAACAGAAATACTAGACTTTTGAAGTTTTTTCCCCCTTTAGTTATTTCCAGTACATTTCAGTACACTGTCAACTAAGTTTATTTTAATTTTGAGAAGCGAGAAATTCTAAGGAATTTCGAGCTTCAAAAAACCTATCTGCCGCCGTCTTCGACGGCGGCAAAGAAGGGTGAGGGAGAAAAAGGGATTTTAGAAAAACCCTTTTTTCTCCCTCAAACTCCCCTATTTAAAATACAAAGAAATTTAATTTACAGTGTATTCAGTACATTGTAAAATAAGTTTCAGTTAATTCTTAACTTCGC
>JBCCRX010000076.1:0-20065 GCA_039201015.1 Bacteroidota bacterium
GACGCACAAATAACCTCAGATTCTTGACTTCATCTTTACGCCTTAGGCGAACAGGTTTTGCACTACTTTTCGTTAGAAAAAGTCTTATGTCCGCCTAAGGCGGATTGCGATTTTTCTGCCTCCATCAGCACAAAAATATCTTGTCAAAAACCTCAGTTTATTCATCCCTCGTTCCTAATTAGCTCTACTTAAAGAAACTGACTCGTTCAATAGTTAATTAACCACATTCATCCTACCTAGTTTGGTCATGAACCAAACTTCGTAGAAAGTATAGATCAAATATAGGAGGAAGAAAGGAAAAACAAAAAGATTCGTGGCTGGATTACCGAAGCGATGATATAAAACGATAATACATACTGCAAATAACATTTTGAGCATGGTGAATCCCATAAAAAGGCTCATAAATCGACCATTATTACCACTTTTCAAGGCATTAGAAGAAACAAAATACATCACAATGGTCAGCAAAGTGAAGCATAGAATCGTCATCCACGAAATGGAGAGATAAGGCGCAAAAGCAGGTATCCACTGTTGCACTACGGCTAGCAGCACCGCAAAGAGACTAAGCCAAAATAGAGAAGTAAAGAAGGAAGAATGCGTCACTTTCTGCTGTTCTAAATATTAGAGCTTGTTTGAAAATCTATTTAGAGCTTGTTTGGAGTAGAATTGAACTGTAAATCAATAGTTTACGGCTCACGCCTCACGCCTGAGGTATTACCAGATTTTAGGTTGGCAAGAACCTCAGTTTATTCATCCCTCGTTCCTTAACATCAGGTTCGTAAAATATTGGTTATCAGAATGATAAAATCTAAACAGAAGTAGCATTTGTCGCTTGTTCGTCTGATCTCTCGCTTTTTCCAAAATCATCGCTGCATTTCTATGCCTAGAAAAGAATGTGCGGCGGGCTGCTCTCGACGAACTCTAGTCAATGAACCAACTACTTTGCCTTTCATGGAATACAATTCACCCTTTCGACTAATTAATAAATCGGTAATTTGTTCATTGTCAAAATCAATTTTGTAGGGATAACGTTCGTTTTCTGTTTCTGCCAATTTACCTAATATATTTACTTTGCCATCTCTGATCGCAACGAAATTGTAGCGCGTCGTAATGTAATATTCTTTAGAAGGATTGCTACGAAGACTGATGCGATAAGCCGCAAAGGCAGGCGGGGCAGGTGTGCGTGTAGTTGAAGAGGGATTGCTGCTTGTACTTGGTGTGTCTTCTGCATCTACTGTACTGGTATCTTCTGTTGGGCGACTCTCTGTGGGTGTATTTTGTTCATTGCTGGGCACAGAGGTTCGGCGGTTGTAGCTTGCAATTTGAGCATCTGCGCTGCGCCACCCTTTCTCGATTGCCGACAAGCGCTCGGCGCGTCCTGGATGGGTCGCTGTACCTCTTTCACTTGCCAAGCGACGCATTGCGATTTGTGCTTCTGCTAGGCTTGCACCCATTTTTCGAAGAACAAAGCCAGAAAATTCATCCGCTTCTATCTCCATGTGCCTTTGGCTACCGCCCGCTTTCAAAGTGTGTCCATTCAGATGATGCCCAATTTCGTGCGCCACGATACTGATAGAAGCCCAATTAGTATTGGTGGCATCGGTGACATTGGTAATAAATTTTGGATTGTAGTAAATATAACGCTGATCACCATAGACAACGGCGGCAGCATTGGGTACTTTAGCGGCTTGTATTTTATAATTGGAGCGCAAACCCAATACACTCATAATATCATTCATCACTGCTTCGGCTTCGGCATTGGAGCTGAAGCTTTTCATATTGATAATGTCCTGTCCTTCCCAGCCACAGCTAAAAGTCGCACTTCCAAAAGTACCTTGTTCGGGCGGAACGGCTTTTATCGTATGATTGTGACCTTCGTGGGATTGAGCAAAAGAAAAAGAGGATAGATAAATGAGGATAGATAAGACAAGCAGTGCTTTTTTCATGGATAGTTTAGATTTTATGGCCGATTGCGGACAATTCATTGGTAATTATTCACAAAAATTTTTAACTCGCTCGAAAGGGTTGAAAAATATACTTTCTACTTCTTAAAAATATTATTGTGAATAAAGTCTATTAAAAAAAATCATAATGTGTTGCCCGTACTTACAATGAATTACAAACGCCAAGCATACCCCTATCTATTGCCAAAGGAATCGTTAATTTCTTAGTCTTCCAAATTCTTTCCTACTACTTTCATGACGACTACAAGCATTTCAGGCTGTTCAAATACAATTTTCAATTCCTTTTGCAGCACTTGCATGACGTCATCATAATCGCCGAAAATTTGGCTACTCATTGCATTAGTCGTCACGCTCAAGTGCTCGTAGGCACGAATTTTGTCCACGAAGCCTAAAATGGTGTTTTTGTAAGATGATTGGAGTGGATACAAACTCAATTCAACGGAAATGCCCATTTCAGTGATGATTTAAACTTTCAATAAAAATTGAAAACACTTCCTTTTAAAACCTGTTCTGTTAATGATTCTGAAAATCAAAAATATTAACCGATTATGAATAAAAGTAGCATCGTCGTTCTTGGGTTTTCACTGTTGTTCTGGGCTTGCCACACCTACACTGAACTACCAAAAATGGAGGAGCAACGAGCATGGAAAACCCAAAAAATTCCTCCCAGTTCACAGCTCACAGGTGGTGACCCTCAAAAAGGCTTAGAATACATTTTATCTGGCAAATACGTTGGCGGTGGCATCCCTAGAGGATTGCTTGGGAAACGAGGAGAAAAACTTATTAAGAAATTAGGGCGCGCCAATGAACTTGCTCCTGACATCCCCTACTCTATGTCCACCTTCACGACTGATGATGGCATAAAAGTTGTTTCTGGGAATTGCTTTTCTTGTCATGCTGCTCCAATTGAGGGAGAAGTGTTTTATGGTATTGGTCGTTATGCCTCCGATTTTCGATTCAATTTTATGGTTTTCTCCAAAGTGATGAGTAAAGTGGTGCAATGGAGTTATGGCAAAGAATCGGAAAAGAACATTGCTTTCCAAGACTTCAATCGCTACCTAGCCGCCATCTCGCCTGCCATAGAAACGGATCAGATAGGCCCAAATCCTGCCGCGCGATTGGCCGAAGCTTGTATGCAGCATCGCGATGCGGATGACCTTACTTACAGAGCGGAAAAGCAATATATTTCTGACAATTATAACATCGGTTGCGATGTGCCACCACTCTGGCATGTGAAGAAAAAAAATGCGCTTTATTACACTGCGGTGGGCAAGGGTGATTTTACCAAACTTTTGATGCAAGCAGCCGTTTTGGGCATCAAGGACAGCACAGAAGCTAGAGAGATACAAGAAAATTTTGTAGATGTTCTGGCTTGGCTTCGGTCGCTAGAACCCCCTGCCTATCCTTATGAAATTGATGAAAACTTGGCGGCTAAAGGACAAGCGATTTTTGATAAAAAATGCAGTAGCTGTCATGGCAAATATGGCAAAGAAGAAAGATATCCCAATAAAGTAGTTTCAATTGATGTCGTGAAAACAGATTCCCTGTACGCCGCTTATTCCATGACTTCGGAAATCACAAATTGGTACAACAAAAGTTGGTTCTCACAGACAAAACCTTACTCTCGCCTGGAATCTCACTACGGCTATATCGCACCACCGCTAGATGGTATTTGGGCAACTGCGCCTTACCTACACAATGGTTCTGTACCAACCATCGACGCCCTATTGAACAGCAAAACGCGACCCACTTACTGGAAACGCGATCTGAAAGATAATTACGAATTTGATGAAGAAAAAGTAGGTTGGCAATACAAAGAAAAAAATGGACCCGCGGGAAAAATGACCTATGATACCACCTTACCTGGCTATGGAAATATGGGGCATTATTTTGGGGATAGATTAAGCAAGCTAGAGCGAAAAGCGGTTTTGGAGTATTTGAAGACTTTGTAGAGAAATGAGAGGAGTGAGAGAAAGGAGAGAAGTGAGAGAAAGAAGAGGAGTGAGAGGGTTTCGTTTTCTCAATTCTCTCTACTAAATTGTTCCGCTAATCGACTCAATATATGATCCGCATTTTTCATGGCATCTCTTAGGTTTTTTGCTTCTGCTAAGATAGAAAAAATCCTATGGATGCCCAATTGATTCTGTTGAGCTACACTGAGTTCATGCTGTCCTACAAATAGATAAAGTGGCTTATGGTACTTTCTGGCCAGTTGTGCGACGCCACTCACTACTTTTCCTTCTAGCGTTTGAGTGTCTAATTTTCCTTCTCCGCTGATGACAATATCGGCTTGTTGTAGTTTTTCTTCAAAGCCGCTCAAAGTAAAAATGGTATCTAAGCCATTTTGAATTTTTGCATTCAATAAGCCAAACAATCCACCTGCTATGCCGCCCGCCGCACCGCCACCCGCGACTACTCGAATTTCGACACTAAGCTGTGCATAAACAACATTCGCGAAATGATTTAAACCGCTATCCAAATCTGCGATCATTTTATGTGTTGCTCCTTTTTGCGCGGCATAGACGTAGCTTGCACCATTTTCTCCACAAAAAGGGTTTTGGACATCGCATAGGCAATAAAATTCAATACTTTGAACAGAAAACGGAAGTCTTGAGCGATCTATCGTATCTACATGAATCAAATTTTCTCCCGTCGGAGAAAGTACCTTTTCATTTTTGTCTAAAAACCGAAAACCCATAGCACTAGCAATGCCCATGCCCGCATCATTGGTCGCGCTGCCACCAAGAAAAAGATAGACTTTTTGCGCACCTCGTTTTAGCGCGTCCACTATCATTTCACCCGAACCATAAGTACTGGTTTTCAGCGGGTTGTACTCTTTTTCTTTCAACATCACCAGACCAGAAGCAGCAGCTAATTCAATGAAAGCTGCTTTTTCTGAGATATAGTAGTGACTAAGAATAGGTCTTCCTAGCGGATCATTTACTTGGATTGGGATGCGTTCTAGCTTGAGGTAATTGTTTAAAATTTCCAAAGAATCATCTCCGCCGTCTGCCAGCGGATGAATGCTGCAATGAACACTAGAATCATATCGCTCAATGCCTTTTTGAATCGCTCTTCCAACTTCTAAAGCCGACAAAGAGCCTTTAAATTTATCGGGAGCGATTAGGATGTTCATATCTACAATTTGTTGATTCTACGCATTAGAGTATTTGACTAGAATATGGCTTTGAAAGAACTAATGACCAAAGGCAAATAGCTAATCGCTGAAAGTTAGTCTTCAAACAAGATCGCTGCTTTCAAATCATGCTGGATTAAATTGATGGAATGATTATTTTTATTCAGCCCTTTTGTAGTCACCATAGTTAAATGAAGGGCTTTAGAAGTTTTGGTTTCTGTTCTAAATACATTCAATTTCTGCATAAGCATTTCTGCATAGTTCTTTGTGATTGTATAAGGCGTCATAGAAAATTTCATCTCGCATAAATTAATCACGTGATCTCTACGATCAATCACTAAATCAATTTGTGCGCCGCCTTCCTTTTGCCTGCTTCTCCAACTTGAGCTGTAAGTCAGCACCCCCGAAATGCCCAAAGCTTTTTTGATTTGTTGCACATGATAGAGACAAACTTGCTCAAAAGCATAGCCGCTCCAAGCACGATGAGCAGGTAGATCAATGGCTTTAATCCAATTATCTTTATCTATCGGATTGGATTTTTCTATAAATTTGAGATAAAATAAACTGTAAAAATCCACCAATTGGAATAGGCTGTTTCGCTTTTGCCTGCCAAAGGGTGCATATTTACGAATGAACCCACTTTGCTCCAATTCCTCTAAAACACGGGAGATCGAACCACTCTCTGGGAGCTTCGTAGCGGCTACAATTTCTTTTCTCGTCAGTCCTTTGGTTTTGCTGGCAATGGCTCGGACTATGGCAATATGTTTTTCTGATTTTTTGAACAAAGCTCGATAAAGATTTTCAAATTCGGTACGCAGCAATCCATCTACTGAAAAACAGATGCGTTCGATATTTTGAGCCGCACTTTGCCCCGATTTCACTGCCTCTAGGTAAAATGGAATACCGCCCATCACCATATAAAGCTGCAAAATTTGATAGCGATCAATACTTGGATTTTTTAGCTTCAATAGTTGCTCCGCTTCTTTCAATTGGAATGGCTCTAGCTTTATTTTTTCGGTCACTCGATTGTGCAAACCTCCTTTGTGGTTAATCAATTCGTTAATCATCCAGGAAGCCGCCGAGCCACAAACAATTAAGATAATATCATTTCTAGCCGAAGCCCAACTGTTCCAAAAGTGTTCTAGAGACTGAACAAAATCTGATTTTGGATTGTCAAACCACGGCAGTTCATCTAGGAAAATGACCTTCTTTTCGTCTTTTAATTGCTCCAAATATTTTCTCAAATATTGAAAAGCAAAAAACCAATTATTGGGCATTTCTACACCTTCTAGACTAGAATCATATTCTTGTAAAGCGACCATAAAATTAGTTAATTGCTGCTGCCTATTGACATTAGCGATAGCGGTCACTTGAAAGGAGAAATGATTGTCAAATACTTCTCGAATCAACATGGTTTTACCCACCCTTCTCCTGCCATATACCGCAATGAATTCCGATCGATAGCTGTCCTTGCTGGCAGCCAATTGCGCTTGTTCTTGTGTTCTTCCTATGAAATACTTTATATTATTTGGCGGCATCTCTATTTTTTAATGACTTATCGCCAAATTTAACACTATTTTTAGCGATAAGTCAATTTTAAGTACACTTATCGCCAGAAATAATTTTAATAGTTGTCTTCCATTCGAATTTTTTCTGCCCCTTGAGGTTGAAGTTGCCCTTGAAATTGCAGTCGCAGTTGAGATGGAACAAAATTTTTGTCAAAAAAAATACTGGACAGCAAAGCCACCCAGTATTTCTTTCTAATCTTCTTA
This sequence comes from Bacteroidota bacterium, assembly GCA_039201015.1. Taxonomy (GTDB): domain Bacteria; phylum Bacteroidota; class Bacteroidia; order Chitinophagales; family Saprospiraceae; genus JAAUTG01. Next base: position 6,873 of record JBCCRX010000076.1, read on the forward strand.
GGAAAACAAATCCAATGTTAAGAGGCAGATAAGATGTGCTCCAAAGCTAATGCTTAGACAAAATAACTTTAGGGAATTTGTAGAAAATAAGCTACCCAAATTTTGCGAAGCTATTTTTTCTTTACTGCCTAGCTTGATGTTAGGACATCAAACACAAAAACGTAGGCATCCGCCTAAGGCGGACGGCGAGGCTTTTCAACGCAGAATAAAGGATGAATTCTGAGAAGAATTTACCGCAAAGCGGACGGGTAGCAGCAAGTAAAATGGGTAGGTTATATTTTACAAGTTCCCTTATACCTAATTCCTTAAAAAATAGCTAATCACGAGTAATTGGTATCTGACTTCCTTACCAGTGGACATTCGATTTTCTAGCGTCTAGAAATGTCATTTTTTCTACCTATATATCGAATATATCTTTATATTTTGAGTATGAAAATGACATTTCTTATGATCCGATGTTGAAATGTTCATTGGTAAGTCTGACTTCTGCCTTCTTACATCTGTCTTCTTACTTACTATACATTTCTTCTATTTCATTCGCGAATTTCTCCAAAATCACGCGCCGTTTCAGCTTCATCGTTGGTGTTAGTTCCGCAGTAGAGCCATCTTCTTTGGTTGCTTCCCAAGCCGCATCAAGCAGTCTAAATTTTTTCACTTGCTCGATGTGGCTAAACTGCGGATTGCAAAAATTAATCGTTTCTTGATAGCGAGCAATGACTTTATCATTCTGGATGACATCTGCTCTACTGGTCCATTCTACATCATTGTTTTCACACCAATCTTTTAATGCTTCCTCGGAAGGTACAATCAAGGCAGAGACAAATTTTTGCTTGTCTCCAACGACCATCATTTGCTCAATCAAGAAATCCTCGCGCATTTTGCTCTCAATAGGTGCAGGTGCAACGTACTTACCACCTGAAGTTTTCAGTAATTCTTTCTTTCGGTCCGTGATTTTCAGAAATTGCCGTCCGCCTGATTTCACAAATTTACCGACATCACCTGTTCTGAACCAACGTTTGCCATCTATCTCTTTGAAGACTTCTGCTGTTTTATCAGGCTTATTGTAATAGCCTTGCATCACATTTGCACCAATCGCTAGAATCTCCCCTTCGCCTTCTCGATAATCGCCCTCGCTGGCATCAATTTTTAAAGTGACACCCTCAATGATCGGACCGGCAGAACCAATCAATGCCATGCCTTTGCCATATTCATTTAAAGTCAAAGTAGGGGAGGTTTCTGTCAAGCCATATCCTTCTCTCACTGGAATACCTGCTGCGGAAAATACCCGCAATATCTTCGCGGGACAAGGAGCAGCACCCGTGATGATTCCCTTCACATTGCCACCCAATGCCTCTCGCCATTTACTGAAAATGAGCTTATCCGCAATATTGCGCTTGATGGCATCCAATCCACCGTATGCTTTATCGTATTCGTAATCATCTGTAAGGCTTAATGCCCAAAAGAAAAGCTTTCGCTTAATGCCTGTCAAGTCCAATCCTTTGTTGTAAATCGCTTCATATACCTTTTCGAGCAGGCGCGGAACAGTGGTGAAAAAAGTAGGAGCAACACTACGCAAATCGCCCGTCTCACCACCGAGATTATCCGTTCCCGTATAGTAAACATTAACTCCCGTAAAGGTATAGGTGTAAGCTGCTGCTCTTTCAAAAACGTGGCAAAGTGGTAAGAAACTCAAAACTTTGTCACCCGTATCGGCAGGCAATGCCTTCGAGGTACAATTGACGATGTGCGCAATATTGGCGTGGGTGAGCATCACACCTTTTGGACGCCCCGTCGTGCCAGAAGTATAGATGAGTGTGGCTAATTGTTCGGTCTTGATCGCTTTACTAATCGTTTTCACTTCTTCTACCCGATCTTCGTTCCAAAGCGCTTCCCAATGCTTTTTACCTTCTTCTTTCTCTATGGTATAAATTTCTTTGAGAGAAGGTACGCTTTTTTGTGCTTCGGCTACTTTATCGTAAAGATCGCCAGGACCAACAAAGGCGTATTTGACGGAAGCATCATTTAGAATGTATTCGTATTCGGAGGCACTAATTGTCGGATAAAGCGGAACATCCACTACGCCAATTTGGAGTGCTGCTAAGTCAAGAATGGACCACTCTGGTCGATTTTTGTAACTGACAATCGCAATTTTATCGCCTTCTTTTAGTCCCAAATCCAACAATCCAGCAGCCATTTTCAAAGACTGATCTATCACGTCTTGTGTACTGAAAGTTTTCCATTCTCCATCTCGTTTTCCAGCGAAGGCAACGCTTTGAGGATAATGTTCTTGCTGATAATAAATGTAATCGAAAAGCCGATCTGTTCGCATTGTTTGTATTGTTTTGAATTAAGTTAGGTATTGAGTGGTAAGTGTTAAGTCCTATCAGAATCTCACTAATAAAGTGGTAATTGCGATGTTTGCCCAATACATTGGTATCTGCTTCACCCAGTAATTTGGCTTCTACTTTGTACATATTACTTAATACCTATGGCTTACTACCTACCTGCGCTATCCCAAAAGAGATTGTAATTTCATCGCCAAGCCCATATCTCCTTTGATCTTAACTTTACCCGTCATAGTAGCCATCATGGGATTCAATTTACCACTTTGTAGTTTCATTAGAGTTTCCATGGAAGTTTTGATAACACAATCTGCTTCTTTGTCTTCTTCACTTACTACATTTTCTGTTCCCGTTCCGTCTATGAAGACAACAGTTCCGTCTAAATCAAACTTGATCGTTCCACCGATGGGTGCTGTTTTTTGGGCTTGTTCGTTGATACCCGCTAATAATGCTGATTTGTCCATATCTATGATATTACGTATTTAGTTGATCGCACAAGAATAGCGAATTTTCACAAATTTCCCCAATAAATGAAACGAATACAGCAGTGCTAACAAATTATATGTGTTTTGGATGTCAGAAAGTATCAAAAATTTGTCGTCTATTGCTGGCACTATCGTCAAATTACATGCTTGGACATTAAACATTCTTCTGACCAATGACCTTTCCCAATTGAGAAACTCCACAAATATAACTTAGACAAACACACACTTATGATTAACTATAAAACAAACGGGAACTGGTTCAGAGACATTGGACATCTCACGAAAAGTTGGACAATGGTCAAAATCATTCGCTCCGTGCTTGCTTTTGGTGTTTATACGACCATTATTTGCGTCGGATTGGAGCAATTGGGTTGGGCAGATAAAATGTACCTCAATACTTCTATCTATTCTTTGCTGGGTGTCATTCTGAGTATTTTCCTTGTTTTTAGAACCAATACGGCTTATGATCGCTGGTGGGAAGCCCGCAAACAATGGGGCGCACTGGTCAACAATACTAGGAACTTGGCGATCTACGTAGATACGATGTTTCCTGAAAAGGACAAGGAGGTTCGCCATTTTATGGCAAAGCATATTTCCAATTTTTGTATTGCCTTGGTGGAGCATTTGAGGTCGGGGGTACATATCAAGAAATTGATTTATTTACACGATAAAGAGCGGGCTGATTACCAGCGCAAAGGACACATACCAAACTACATTGCACAGATGATTTTTGACCGCATCGCTTCTGGACATCGCCAAGGAGAAATCAATGAAGGCGATTACATCAACATCAAGGCACAGCACCAGTCTTTATTAGATATTTTAGGAGCTTGTGAACGAATCAAAAAGACACCGATTCCCTTTTCTTATGTGGTCTATCTTAGAATTTTCATTATCATTTACGCCATTCTTTTACCCTTTGCTTTGGTCAGTTCTTTTCATTTGACCGCTATTCCATTAGCGATGTTTATTTTCTTTTCTTTGCTTGGCATTCAGATGATGGCGGAGGAAATTGAAGATCCATTCGGCTTGGATTGTAATGACTTACCGACAGGTGATATCGCACATACTATTAAAGGAAATGTATTTGAAATATTAGAAGATCGTGTTGGTAGGGTGCGAGAAGTAGCATTGTATGAAAAAGTACATTGAGTAAACTTTAAAAAATAGAAAAACCAGTCCGCGTTGTTAAATATTCTAAGGCTAACATCCCGAGTGTAGAATTGCCTTTGGGGTTCAGTGGCGGACTCCATACGGCAACGCTATAATTTCCAGGATATACCGCAACAATGCCGCCACCCACACCGCTTTTTCCAGGCAAACCTACACGAAAGGAAAATTCGCCTGCTTCGTCATAAAAGCCACAAGTCATCATGATCGCATTGATTCTTTTGGAGCGACTACTGCTAACAATTCGCTCATTGGAGGGGAAAAGTTTGCCGTCGTTGGCAAAAAGCAAAAAGGCTTGCGCCAATTCTTGGCAAGACATCGCTATGGAACACTGATAGAAATAAAAATCAAGCACTTCTTCCACTTCGTGCCGAATGTTACCGAAAGATTTCATCAAATTAGCTAGTGCTGCATTTCTGTAGCCGAAGGCTTTCTCTGAAAGGGCTACTTTTGAGTCGTAGTCAATGCTGTTGTTGTTGGTCAATTGGCGAACAAATTCAAGAAACTCTTTTTTGGGATGCGTCAAATAGTCCAAAAGAATATCACAAACCACCAATGCACCTGCATTAATCAGCGGATTTCTAGGAACACCATTTTCGTATTCCAGTTGCGCCAGCGAATTGAAAGGATCACCAGAAGGTTCTACACCTACCCTTGATAGGATTTTTTCGATAGCTTCCTTGCCCGTTTTTTTGACCGCAAAAGCCAGAGCAAGCACTTTCACAATACTTTGAATGGAAAAGCGCGTTTGGCTATCCCCCACTTGATAATTTTTGCCTTCCAAAGTACATAAGTGAATACCGAATTTCATCGAATCTACTTTAGCCAATTCAGGGATGTAATCGGCTACGTTTCCTGTAATTTCTTCCTTCTTTATATCTTGATAAATCCCTTCTAAAATGCGCTGGTAATCCATGTACTACTAATTATCGCCCACCCAAACTTTGGTAGGCTTGCAGATAGCGTTGTGCATTTTGGGCATCTCCCATTTTTTCGTAAATCTGCGCTGCCAGTTGATAAGCCTCTTTGAATTTGGCGTTCTTCTCTATGGCTTTTAGTGCTTGATTAATCGCATTGCTGAGATCATTTTTGTTTTGGGCAATGATGGCAAGGTAGTAGTAAGCCACCGCATTTCGATCATCATATTCCAAAGAGCGATAAAGCACTCCTTCTGCTTGCGTCAATTCATTTTTGCGCAAATGATACAAAGCCAAAAGGTTGAGAGCTTGCATATTTTCTTCTTCTATTGCCAGCGCATTATTGGCAGCCGTGAAGGCTTGATCCAATTGATTGGTCTGAATGTAGCCCCTTGCCAGTTCGGTGTGCGCTATTTCATTATCAGGATATTTTTGTGCTTCTTGTTCTAATAGTGGAATGGCGGTTGCCCAATCTTGTTTTTTGGCGGCTTGCACACCAAGATAAGCCTTGTTGTCGTCATTTTTTAAAATGGCAAGTATCGGTACCCCATTCGCATCAATGCTGTGAACGGTTTTGCTTTTGGGCGGCCAGTTGCCACTTTTGAGATAGCTGCTCGGCACGAAACGAGAAGCAAAAAAACCATAATCCCATTCTTTGTCGTAGCGTTGGCGGAAGCGGACATAGTTAGAGCGCACCTTGCCATTGTATTTCTTTCGGACGTATTTTCCGAGTGCATCCGAAAAGTTAGACATTATGACTACTGTGTCTGTCATATTTTGCCCAATAATACCTTCTTTTTCCATCCAGTCCAAACCTTGCTTTACGCTCACCCCCCAATAATCGGTCTCGTACTCTCCAAACGCCCCTTGAATACCGCCCGCAATTGGATTGAAATAGACGTAGGGAAATTGTGGATTTCGGACAATGAAAGCAGCAGATTCCAAAACGCTAATGGTCATGAGCGCGAGCGCACCGTAAAAAACGGCTTTTTGCTGCTCAAATTGATGTAGAATATTGTTCCAAGCAATTGCTGCTACAACCACCAAAGGCGGATAAGCAAAAATCAAATGTCGCCAACCGTCGTAAAGCGTAGAACCTCTCGCTATGACGTACAAAACGGGGAAAAAGAAGGTGAAAAGCGCGATGAACAAAAAGAAAGGCGTATGTCGATTGAAAATATTTTTACTGAAAACTGCAAACAACACAAGACCAAGCAAACTGAACAAAGGAACGGTCTTTAGCATCCAAGTGGGCAGGTATTCGGGTGGAGCTTCTGTTCCCATTATCATTTCTGCATCGAATAGCATTCTGATGCCATAAGCAAATTTGGAAAAGCCACCAATCGCTTCTTGGGTATGTGCAATCGGATCAAGTAAGCCGTAAGGCCAAAATAGCATTCCAAGCACCAAACCTCCAATAGCTGCCGCCAAGGAATAAGCCAAGCTGGGAAGAATTGCTTTGGCTTGCCCTAGCCCCGCCAATCCGTATTTGAGCAAGAATGCCAGTCCAAAAAACAAGACCATATAAGCCACCAACAATACGCCGCCTGCCCTTACGCCAAAGGCAATGGCAACGCCCAAAATTAAGCCAAGTAATATTTTCCAATTGGGTTTTGGTAGCTGTTGCACGAAGGGAAGCATGAAATAAATCGCCATAATATAACCCGCTGCAAATGGAATATCTTTGGGATTCATCAGGCTGTGACCCAGAAAACGAGGTGATAAGAAAATGAAAGCCAATGCAATCACTCCTGCTCGCCAGCCACCAATTTTCTGTGCCGTCAACCCTGTAAACAACATCGCTAAAAAACCGAAAAGAGCATTCCAGAAGTGACGAATATCATGATAGGCGTGGTCGTTGACTTCGTTGCCCAAAGCCTTATTGGAAAGAGCTGTCGTGATTTCAAATAGTCCTCCGTAGATTTTAATTGGTCCTCTTGGATTTTCAAAAAAGGAAGTGTCTTGCCCCATCGTCTGGTAGAAATCCAAAACGCCATCCGCATAGTCATTCTGGAAATAATCATCGCCATTGATGCCACTTCCCAACGCAAGCACAATCGTGACGACTAAAATAAAAGCGCTCGATCCCCAGAACATTTTGCGCCAAAAATCCGCGCGTGTTTCTTCTACTTCCCGAAAAATGAGTTTTGAGGTATAAGCTTCTTTGGTAGCGGTTACTTTGGCTTTTGCGGTAATATTGCTTTTTCTACTCTTGGCAGAAGCACTGAGCTTTTTGTTCCCTTTTCTGTTGGTGATTTGTTGCTTGCGCGTCTGCTGTTTCTTATTCGATGATTTTTTTGCCATGTTTTGTTTGTTGATCGATCCTTCTGATTACAAACACAAAGATAGAAAAGCTAGCTTGTTTTCCTCTAATTTCCTAAATCCCCTAAGCTTGATCTCCTGCTAAGAACGATGCCATTCATAGAAAAGGCAACTCACATCCAAATAGCCTTCTTTTCTATGAAATCCCAATTTCTCCAAGAAACGACAACTGCGTGTGTTTTCTGCTTGCACTTTTGCTAGGACGAATAAGAGGTCGAATTGCTCAAAAAGAAACTGAATAAAGTAATTGACAATAGGTAAAGCAAGGTCTTTTCCTCTCACTTCACTCGAAAAAGCATAGCCCACGAAGCATTGACGGTTGAGATCGTCGTAATCTTCTCTACTGAACTCAAAAGCATGCAAGACGCCAATGCACTTTTGTGCTTGATACACCAACCAATCGCAGCTACCATGTTTGGGAGAATGTAAACCATATATCATCAGATTAGCGACGTAATGGTATAGTTTTTCTGCATCTTTGAATCGTTCATCCACCCATTGATCTTTGTCTGCCTCAAATATCTCCAACATATCGTAGCGATTTTCAAAAGTCAATCGCTCAAAGGAAATATCCTCTTCCATATCTGGCAGATCAGGAAAGTTCCATAAGGGGGCTTTTCTAATGTTGTGCTCCATGCCTGACTGAAGATAGCCTGGCAGTGGATAAGGTTTGAGTTTAGAGGAATGGATTTTTTTCACCTTGCGCGTATTTTTGGAGAGAAGCCAACTACGCCATCACTCAAATACCAAATTCGCAAAACGAAAATATCGACCCGATTCGCCGTATAATAGCATCTCCTTTCGTCCAATTTGCTTACAAATTTTAGGGCGTGTCAGTAGATTGACTTCTCGATTGAGGTAGAGCGGCGCGATCTTCCAATCCCCTTCTTTATTGACTTCTACTAAGGACAAGGTCATATTATTCCCTGTAAAATTAAAGAGTTGTCGGTTGTTGTTTCGATTGAAATTGCGAGCATCATCATTGAAGATGAAGTAAATTTTATCGCGCACAATAGACATTGCGTAGGAAGAATAATAGCCGCCATCGTTGCGGGTTACTTGTACTTTTGGAATGCGCGTGGACCATTCTATTTCTCCGTCGGGGCGAATGTTGACGATGATAATATCATTATAATGGTAATAATAATCCACTCTAGTCATTGGTGTAGGTCCACCAAAACCAACGCCACCGAAACGAAAATCTTGGTAGAAGTCTTCAAATACATAGTATTGCTCTCCGATCAATAAAGCACCGCCATCGCTGCGCAAAATCAGTTCATCCAAAGCAAAGCGATAAAGTTCTGCTTGTCGGCGTTCATTTCCTGTTCGCTCCGCTTCTTCTGCTCGCCTTCGCTTGCCTTCCGAATAGTCTTGGGTGAGTAGTTCAAAATCAAATTCCTTTAGGCTTTCGTTGTAAATTTCTCCTGTTTCCAAGTCCATTTTCAGAAAGTAAGTACCTTTTGCGCCCACCGCACTTTGCTCTGAATAGAAACCTGAACAAATTAAATTACCTTTTCGGTCGTTTCGGAAAGTCAAGTCGGTAATGAATTTATCGCGCAGTTGTATTTTGTGTTCTTGTTCTTCTGTACCATTATTCCTGTAGGTCAGAATGACATATTGATAATTGGGTTGTCCATTTCGACTAGCTCGCGCTTTATCAAAATACAGAACACCCAAAAGATAAACATTGCCGTCGTTGTCGATTCGGTACTCTTCTACGGTGAAAATTTCGTCATTGTAGGGCAGACGAATATCTTTTGACCATAATTCGCTAAAATCTTGATCAAAAACACGCAATTTAAAGTTCTCTGGTTCGCTCTTGCGATAGGGTAACGCATGATAGACCATTAACTTTGAAGTATCTCTGGATTGCACAAAATCAAAGCCCCCTTCCTTTATAACACTTCTTGTGTCCAGTTCTCCGATCATTTCTATATCTCGGTCGCTAATTCCCAAGCGACTACTTATTTTTTGCTTAAATAGATAGTTCTTTTTCTTGGCTTTATTGTGAAAAGACGTCAGCAAATACAATTGTCCGTTCATGTAAATGACGTCTTCAAAAGCACGGTTTTTCTTTCTATACCTCAAATCTAATTCTTCCGCCCGCTTGAGTTTCATGCCTATATCATAGCGTTCTAGGAAGACTTTTTCCTTCTCCGGATCGCCCGCATTTTTCAAGCGAAGTGCGTACATACCACTTTCGTTGTGCGTAATAATTTTAGACAATAAAGTATTTCGAGGTTGCTGCAGTTCTTCTCCCCAATCTACGGTAGTTGCTGATGCCAAGTCCAAATCCTGGTCTTGCGCAGCCGTAAAAGTGTAAAGGAATGAAAGCAAGCTTACTATTAAAAAGCGAATAATTGTCATGTATTTTAATACTTTGTTTAATCCATGGATACTCAAACTAGAAACCACCATGCTCTCATAGAAGTTTAGCGAAAAATGTCGTACTTAATCCAAATTTACATCATCTACCTTAATGACGCCTTCCACTGCATTAATACGAGATCGCTTAAAGTCTTGATCGGCTTCGAAGCCATAGCCAAAAATGATTTCTTCGGGTCTTGTCAGGGTCACAAATTTGTTTGTATATACTTTCGCCTTGCGTTCATCCCAAGTCAGTTCTTCTGTATCCAATTTCTCTCCTTGATAGCTTTCCCAAACGACGCTGTCCCTTACGACTACCCGATAATCGGTCTCGTAGCGAATGCCATATTTGGCAGATAAATAACCAGAGACATTCTGGTTTTGATCGAAAAATTCTACGAGTAAACCATCTACAAATTCTTGTTTGACGGAGCGTTGGCTGTAGCGCAGCATCGTCGGTGCAGTAATCCGAACCTGTACTTTAGCAGAATCACTGTACAACATCTCGACTCCTTCCATTCGCTCTAAATTCAAGTCTTCCTCTGTGTAATTTTCGTCTGTAGTCACCGCTAGTTCTTTCTTACAAGCTGGCAAGGAAAGTAGAAAAAATGAAGCTAGGAAAAAATGGATAGATTTCAAGTTGGGAACGGATGTAGGAAAGATCATATTTTGCTATGTTGCGCAAAGAGTGATTTACGTACCTCTGCGAAAAACACTCAGCGTACTTCTGCGGTTAAAAAACATCATCATCATTAATTGAACGACAAAATTATCAGAAATCGCTCAAAAAGGGCGTTAATAAAACACTAATTTTCTTTGCACTTGAGGGAGATACAGACAGAATGCAATAGATTTGAATTTAATTCTAAACATCGTCTATGAAACGAAATTTGCAAATTGATAAATATCGCGCGCTGTTTGTTGTATTTTACTTAATCGGTGCTTTTCTGCTTCATCGTTGCATTCCAGGCATTTATGGTTTCAAAGGCACTAGCTTCGATCCAAATATTGAGACTTTTTTCATCTATCCTTTTGAATTGAGAGCCAACAGCGCACCGCCCAACATCACCCAAACTTTTGAGGAAGGCTTAAAGCTCAAAATTCGTCAAGAGTCCAGTATTGACGAAAATGATACGCAGCCAGATATTGAATTTAAGGGAACCATTACCCGTTTTGACGTTCGTCCACAGGCTCCAGAAGCAGGCGAAGCAGTTGGCTTTAATCGCTTGACGATTACAGTCGAAATTGAATATACGGACAACTTTCACAATGACGAAGAATATAATTGGAAACAAAGCTTTAGCCGATTTGAAGATTTCGGCGCAGCGGTCAACCTATTGGATGTGCAAGAGGAACTGATTGATGTGATTGGTCAGCAGATTTATGAAGATATTTTCAATAAGGCTTTTACAGATTGGTAAAGAGAGAATGACGAATGTTGAATGTTGAATGTTGAACGCTGAAAGACGAAGTTTGCTGAAAAGGTGTGTACTTATTTCATTATTCAGCATTCAGCGTTCAGCGTTCAAAGTTCTACATTCAAAAATCAGTTCTCACTCACATTGCCAATCAAATCGCCCACATCTTCGCCACTTTCTTTCCAAGGTTCTTTTTTGAACGTCAAGCCGACATAATCTGCGTGAACATAGATCGTATCGCCCGCGCCAAACTCACCTGCCAGCACGTGCTTAGAAATTTCATTCACGACCTCTTTCTGCAAAACACGCTTCATCGGTCTCGCTCCAAATTGTGGATCGTAGCCCAAATCAGCGAGTAGGTTTTTGGCGCGCTCACTCACTTTTAGGACAATGCCCTGCTTCGCTAACATCTTCTCAACCGAACGCAGCAAGAGCACTAAAATTTTCTTGATTTCTTCCTTCGTCAAAGGCAAGAACATAATTTTTTCATCAATTCGGTTCAAAAATTCTGGGCGTAAACTCTCCGTCAATAGATCAAATACCTCTCCACGAGTCGTCTCCAAAATCTCAACCAAATGCTTGTCGCCCACTTCTTCCAAATCTTCAAAGTTTTCCAAAATGATATTAGAACCCATATTGGAAGTCATGATGATAATGGTATTTTTAAAATTGGCAACGCGTCCTTTATTATCCGTCAAGCGTCCGTCATCCAGTACTTGCAACAAAATATTGAAGGTATCAGGATGCGCTTTTTCAATTTCATCCAAAAGTACGATAGAATACGGCTTCCTGCGCACGGCTTCCGTCAATTGACCACCTTCATCGTAGCCGACGTAGCCAGGAGGCGCGCCCACCAGACGAGAGACGGTGTGTTTTTCTTGGTACTCACTCATATCAATTCGAGTGATCGCCCGTTCGTCATTGAAAAGTACTTCTGCTAATGCTTTTGCCAATTCGGTTTTACCGACCCCCGTTGGTCCTAGAAAAATGAAAGAACCAATCGGCTTATTTGGGTCTTGCAAACCCGCTCTGCTTCTACGTACCGCATCCGCCACGGCAGTTACGGCTTCCATTTGACCAATGACTCTCTGTCCGAGCTGTTCTTCTAGTTTCAAAAGCTTTTCACGCTCGCTTTGCAGCATTCTTGTCACTGGAATGCCCGTCCAGCGGCTCACTACTTCCGCGATGTCTTCTCCTGTCACTTCTTCGTTGGTAAAGCGTTGTTCTTCTGGCAATTGATCCAGCTTTTCTTCCGCCACTTTCAGCATGGCTTCTTGCTCTTGCAATTTGCTGTAACGGATTTTAGCCACCGTCTCAAAATCACTTTCACGCTCCGCTCTGTTGGCTTCTAGTTCCAATTCTTCGATGCGTTTTTTGATACTTTGAATCGTATCCACAATTTCTTTTTCTCCTTTCCAAGCCGCTGTAATGCTATCCAAATCTTCTTTTGCATTCGCCAACTGCTCATTAATCATTTTGAGCTTGCGCTTGTCTTTTTCTCGCTTTATGGCTTCTCGCTCTATCTCCAACTGGCGTACTTTACGCTGCATTTCGTCTATTTCATCTGGCACAGAATCCAATTCCAGACGCAATTTTGCCGCTGCTTCATCCATCAAATCTATTGCCTTATCGGGCAGTTTACGATCTGCGATGTAGCGCTTAGATAATTCCGCCGCCGCTACCAATGCACCGTCTAATATATCTATTTTGTGATAGACTTCGTATCGCTCCTGCAAGCCTCGCAAAATAGAGATGGTATCTTCTATGCTTGGCTCATCAATGATGACGGTCTGGAAACGCCGCACCAGTGCCTTATCTTTCTCAAAATATTTTTGATATTCGTCCAAAGTGGTTGCGCCAATGGTTCTCAATTCTCCGCGTGCCAAAGCTGGCTTTAGAATGTTGGCGGCATCCATTGCGCCTTGTCCACCTCCTGCGCCGATCAGCGTATGAATTTCATCAATGAAAAGTATGATTTCTCCATTGCTTTCGGTTACTTCTTTGATGACGCCTTTCAAGCGTTCTTCGAACTCTCCTTTGTACTTTGCACCCGCAATCAAAGCAGCAATATCCAAAGTAAAAATACGCTTGCTCAGTAGATTTTCGGGTACATCACCCTTCACGATTCGCCAAGCAATGCCTTCTACAATAGCCGTTTTACCGACACCTGGC
>JBCCRX010000077.1:0-20051 GCA_039201015.1 Bacteroidota bacterium
CATTTTGTCAATTCAGGCAGCGAAGCCAATGAACTCGCCATTCGTATGGCAAAGACTTACACGCAGCAACAAGATATGCTTGCTATAGAAGTGGGTTATCATGGCAATACGAATGCCTGTATAGACGTGAGTAGCTACAAATTTGATGGTAAAGGCGGACAAGGTGCGCCGCCGAGTACACATCTTTTGCCAATACCAGATAGCTTTAGGGGGAAATATCGAAATCCAGTGACCGCAGGTCAGGAATATGCTAATTATGCGAAGCCAATTATTCAAAAATTAGCTAAAACAGGAAAAGGCGTAGCGGGTGTGATCGTAGAGAGTATTTTGAGCTGTGGTGGACAAATTGTTTTGCCTGAAAATTATTTAAAAAATCTCTATCGAATCGTTCGAGCAGCAGGCGGATTGTGCGTTGCGGATGAAGTACAAGTTGGTATGGGCAGAGTAGGGAAGCATTTTTGGGGATTTGAACTGCAAGAGGTCGTCCCTGATATTGTGACCATAGGCAAGCCAATTGGAAATGGACATCCACTGGGTGCAGTGGTTTGTACCGAAGCCGTAGCGGAGGCTTTTGCGAATGGCATGGAATATTTCAATACTTTTGGCGGTAATCCCGTTTCTTGTGCTATTGGTCAAGCAGTCTTGGAAGTCGTGCAAACAGAAAGTTTACAAGCCCACGCGCTACGTATTGGTGATTATTTAAAAGCAGGTTTCCAAGACTTACAAAGTCGTTTTCCTGTCATCGGAGATGTGCGTGGACATGGACTATTTTTAGGTGTTGAATTGGTGGAAGATGTAGCGAAAAAAACGCCTGCCTCTCAAAAAGCGGCTTATCTCGCCAACCGAATGCGCGAAATGGGCATTTTGATCAGTACCGACGGACCTTACTGTAATGTATTGAAAATTAAGCCGCCGCTGTGTTTTTCTATGTCAAATGCGGATTTATTGCTGTCGCGAATGGAAGAAATCTTAAAGGAGCATGCAATGAGGTCGCTTTAGAACTGGTCTTCTGATTACCAATGTTTTACGAACTCCGCCTTGCCTGTTCCTCGGGCGATTTTTGTAAAACTTTGATTTACAGTAAGATATATACGAGCTCTTTCGATCTCTTATTCTTTCTCTATCCTTATTATGAAAAAGAACAATGCTAAGAATATAATAATAACTGCTGTAAAGGGAAGCTATACAGATTTTCTGGAGGTTTTGGTGCAGTCAATTCGCGAAAACCATAGAGCTCCTTTAGAAATTGGTATTTTTTATGAAGCAGTACCAGAAGAAGTGAGAAGTAGGATAGAGCGATTGGCTGCTTCTAATGCTCGTATCAGATGGCTTATTCCTGAGCATTATTTTGATCCACAGTTGCCCTATCAAGAGCTGCTGCAAGATCCTCACTATTGGCGCTTACTGGGGACAATCGTTTATGGCGAAAGCGAAAGGATTGTTTACCTAGATGCCGATACGATTGTCAGAAGAAATCTATCGCATCTATTTGAGATAGATTTAGAAGGAAAAGTATTAGCGGCTGTTTTAGATGGCTTCAAAGCGATCGAGAAAGGGATTATCAACTATAAAGCATTTGACTTTCAAGCGGACGCGGCTTACTTTAACTCTGGCGTCCTAATCATTGATGTTCAGCGATTTGAGGTACAAAAAATCCGTGAAAAAGTACTGAAAATATGCACCGAAAATGCGATTTATCTGGATCAGCGTGCTACTTGGCCAACTTACGACCAGTATGGTCTAAATGTGGTTTTGTATAATGAATGGAAGGCGCTTTCCGATACTTACAATTGTAGTACATATAGAATGTTTACGCGTCCGCATATTGTTCATTTTCTAGGACTTTGTAAACCCAATACCATACATTGTCGCCCCGAATTTACCGCTGAATTTTTTTACTATAAATACCAATCACAACACAACAAGCCAGCTGCTTATCAGCAAAAAGCAAGAGCTGTTTTCTATATTTTTAGGTCTTTTCTGAGACAACATTATTACAATTATTTGGAGTGGAAAAAGCAACGCAAATAGCACAACTGTAAAATTCAATCAAATCTTTATTCGCTTAACATCAGATACTAATATTGATACTCGAACAACATCCACTTCATCAGAGTCGGTCTTTTTTCATCTACTAAGTTAAACAGCTTTCTATTGAAAGCTTTTGATTTTATGAAGGCTGAAACGGGGGTGTCGTAGTCATTTTCTTCGTAAATACTGATTTGATGTGTACCCATGAAGATTTTTGATAAATAGGTCTCAATATCTGCATGAACGAATTCGTGAATTTCAATCAGGACGTCAACATTTTTCAGTTCTCGAACATTTATTGCTGTAAATAAATATCGCTCATCTCCCTCTATATCACAGAATATCAACACTTTATCGTTTTTATCGGCATTGCTTTGTGCCAAATCTTCTTTTTGATAAGCGCCATGAAAAATCTGGACTTGGTCAGCTACTGCATTAAGACGAGCATTTTCTTCTAAGTACTTCAGCACTTGCGCATCCGTGTCCCAAGCCTCGACTTGGATCGTCGGAGAGGATAAAGCAAAGCCTACTGCGTAGTAACCTTGTCCTGCTCCGAGATTGATTATTTTGTCATATTTCTTGTTAAAACTATCATAGAGAAAGGGATGAAGTGCTTCTTCATAACACCCAATGATCTTTGGATAATTTTGTGAATAGAAACTAAGCGCATTTCTATATTTCATTCCTTTGAAGGGACCCGACAAGACCTCTTTTTTATACTTCAAATAAATGCCCCAATGTCCATATTTCTTGTAAATTTCAAGAAGACCGCGTATCCCATTTATCACATATCGGATCATAATATTCTATAAGTTTTTGCTGCCTTCACCTTAATTATACCCCAATCAATTGCCTCCATTTTTTCGTCCCATACTTCCAATATTTCAAAACTAAATACATCTTCTTTCCAGAACCATTTATCCAATAAATTGCCATTATTTCCTCCAATCGCAATTGCATAAATACCTGGTCGCAAAAAATAGCTTGGAAGTTCAAAAACAGCTGTAAAACGTGATGAACCACTTTTTGCAAGTTGGTCATTAATGGAAAAAAGGCGAACCCCATTTTTAAACAAACTCAAGGTAATGCGGAAGGGCTGCTGAAAGAGAGACGAGAAAGGTAATTCTATCTTTATAGATTCATCAGGACTGAAACACAAGCGTTCGTGACCTAAGTACTTTCCATTTATTTTCGGCTCAATCAGGTCGAAATAAGAAGCCATCGGACCATCAAAATCAATCCTTTCGTTAGTTGATGTCACATTCGTATTCAAATAAGTATCAATGCAATCTGCGGTCGCGCCTCTAGCTATAATTTTTCCTTTATTGAGTAGTATGGATTGCTTGCACAAATTTTTTACCGCCCCTAAGTTGTGGCTGACGAATAGAATAGTACGTCCACTTTTGCTCACTTCATCCATTTTTCCCATGCACTTCTTCTGAAATTCGGTATCTCCCACGGCTAGCACTTCATCAATTAACAATATTTCGGGTTCTAAATGAGCCGCCACCGCAAAAGCCAGACGCAATTTCATGCCGCTAGAGTAGCGCTTCAAAGGCGTATCCAAAAATTTTTCTACGCCACTGAATTCAATAATTTCCTCTAATTTTGCATTGATTTCTACCCGTCTCAACCCAAGAATAGAGCCGTTCAGGTAGATGTTTTCGCGTCCACTCAACTCTGGATGAAAACCCGTACCAACTTCGAGCAGGCTGGCAATTCGTCCATGATATTTGACATGCCCTTTGGTCGGTGGCGTGATTTTTGCTAGAATCTTTAGCAGCGTAGATTTACCAGCACCATTCTTGCCAATGATGCCAATACATTCTCCTTCTTGAACCTGAAAATCAATGTCTTGCAATGCCCAAAAGCGTTCGGTGGAGGGCGATTTTTTAAAAAACGTACTCATCTTTTCTCGCAAAGAAAGATAAGCCTCTTGTTTTGCCCCGATTTTGTACTGTTTGCTCACTTGATGTACTTCAAGAATAGGTTTCATGTCCTAATGAATTGATTAGGAGTACTTAGCGTCTGATTCATTACTCCTCAAATTGATCTTTTTATTACGCCAAATCGGCAAAGTAAGCCTCCATTTTTCTGAAAACATACACTCCAATTAATAGATACAAAAGGGCTGCTGTGCTACTAATTTGCACCACAAGCCAGTTGGCTTTTTCTACAAAACAAGCGCGCATCATTTCCAATGCGCCCGTCATCGGATTTAAAGCCAAAATATATTCCAGATATTGCCAATCCTCGAAAACGGTGATTGGATAAATAACGGGTGACACAAAAAATAGGAACTGAATAAGAAAGGGAATGATATATCTAAAATCCCTATATTGTACATTCAAAGCTGCTAAAGATAGACTGATTCCCATTGTTCCGATGAGTGTCAAAAGTGTTGCTGAGGCAATAAAAAAAAATAGATTAAAATAATTGATGTTCAAATCAGATGAGCTCCATTGGTAATAAATCAGTAGTAGCAAAAAAAGACTAAGCGCCATAAAAAAATCGAAAAGTGCAACCAGCGTAGCAGATATCGGAATAATTAATCTAGGAAAATAAATCTTCTTAATCATTTCTGCATTAGAGATCATACTATTCCCTGCGAAGTTGAGTGCGGAACTGAACAGATTCCATAATACCAAACCACTGTAATAAAAAATGGGAGCAGGAATACCGTTGGTCGAAATTTTTAGTGTTTGGGCAAAGAAAAAAGTGAAAATGAGCATCAGCAAAAGGGGCTGAAGAACCGCCCAGATAAAGCCCAATATCGTTTGTTTGTATTTTACTTTTATATCCCGCCAAGTAAAGAAAAACAAGAGTTCCCTGTAGTGCCAAAGTTCTTTAAAATTGAAAGTGAAATATTGTGGCGGACGAATATACTGTGCGCTTAATTTTTTCATAAATCTACTACTTACAAGAATTGGTCTTTGCAAAACTCGTTCAATTAACTTTCCTTTACTTATAAAATTTTATCTTTGAAATCAATCACAACACTCACGTTTCGCTGAAATCTATTTTGAAAAAATGAATTTGCAACAGAAGTGCTACATACAATTGAAATTTTTCTGCGAAAAATTTCAATTACCCCTCTGGACAGAGAGAAAAAATCAAAATTGACAATTTTGATTTTTTCTCTCTGTCCAAGAATCCTTTTTGAAAAATTTTATGGAATAAAATTTTTCAAAAAGGTATTTTTTATTGTATAAACAGTATTAAATTTTGATTTTCAAATCAGCGAAACGTAAGCAGCACAAATCTAAAAAATGAAAACATATCTTATCTTATACTTTAGCCTTTTCGCGCTACTTCTTTTTGCCTGTAAATCTACTCAAAAACTAACCGAAGAAGGGAATTACGACGAAGCGATTGAAAGAGCTTTGGATAAACTGGTCGGTAAAAAAAAGAAAAAAGCAGAGGTCGTACTTGCATTAGAAAATGCTTTTGCAAAAGCCAACGGTCGTGACATGAATGAAATCAATGATCTGCGCAAAGAAAACAGAGCCGCAAATTGGGAAGAGATTTTTGATCTAGCCAATGCGGTCAAAAAGCGGCAAAAGTCCATAGAACCCTTGCTGCCTTTGGTAGATGATCGTGGTAGAAGAGCAGATTTCACTTTTGTCAAGATCAATGGACTATTACAAGAATCGAAAGGAAAAGCAGCTTCCTATCTCTATCATTCTGCAAAGTCAAGTTTGGCGCAAGCTAGAGTAGGAGACAAAGCAGCCGCACGTATAGCTTACGAACAATTAGAACGTATCGAACGCTATTTATCGCCTTACAAAGATCGTCGGAAGCTGATGAACGAGGCGCGTGGGCTAGGGGTTTCGCACATCTTATTCAAAATGGAAAACGATGCTTATGCCTTGCTGTCTAGAGATTTTGAGCGTGCAATTTTAAGAATGGATGTGCAAGATTTGAATGAATTGTGGCGAGAATTTCATACGCGCCCTAAATCTGGTTTAAATTACGACTACGAAATTGTGATGAAGCTGGACAACATAGATGTAAGCCCAGAATCTGTGAAAGAGCGATCCTTTCAAGAAGAAGCAGAAATCGAAGAAGGAGAGCAGTCACTGCGTGATGAAGACGGCAATGTAGTGAAAGATTCAACGGGCAATATCGTCAAAGTACCCGTAGTGAAAGTCGTGACTGCCAATGTGATAGAAGTCTATCAATCCAAAGCGGCGATCGTAGGCGGTACCCTCTTTTTCTACAACAAGGCCAAACAAGAACTACTTGATACACAACCCATTAATGCGGAAGCATTGTTTGAAAATTATGCTTCTACTTATCAAGGAGATCGTCGCGCTTTAAGTCGAGAAACAAAAGATCGAATTGGCAATCGACCACTGCCTTTTCCTTCTGATGAAGCCTTATTACTGGATGCTGCTGATGTCCTGAAACCCGTTATTAAAGAAAAAATTGCTCGAACGCGCTTTTTTTAATCTACAAATAGAAAATATTCGTCAGCGCGCGAAACGCTGCTGTCCAATCATTTGCCTTGTCCGTGGCTTGTATGACTAATTGGTCTTGGATTTGTTCTTTGGGTTGGCGTTCAAATTGCATCAGAAGTCGCCCTACATTTTTATCTGCTTTAGGGCGTACTTCCGTTTTTTTGTTGCAATACAAATTGTAGGTTCGCGCCAACTCTTCAAATCGCAGCCCTTCTATCAAAGGTAAAATAAGCGCGAATTTACCTTCTTTAGCTAGTAATTTCCGTACAGCTCTCAGCAAATCTCCGTGTGCCATTTTAGTGGTGTGCCGCACTTGGTTTCGATCTGCTTGATCGGAAAAAGTGCCACCAGAAAAGAAGGGTGGATTGCTCACAATCAGATCGTATTGCTGTGTGCTTTCTAGCGCAAAATCTTGTATGGCTAAGGGAATGGCACGTAAGCGATCCGACCAAGGAGCAGCTTGCATATTTTCGCGCGCCTGCTCGCAAGCCGTTTCATCTATTTCTACAGCATCAATCTGGGCTATGTTGTTTCTTTGGCCCAACATAATGGCAATCAAGCCCGTTCCCGTTCCAATGTCTAGTATATGTTTTGCCTTAGCGACTTCCACCCAAGCTCCCAATAAGATACCATCTGTACCTACTTTCATAGGGCACTGATCTTGTTGAATCTCAAATTGCTTGAATCTAAAAGGAGGAATGCTCGTTGTTTGCATGTCTGAATATTGGTGAGAAAGTGGAGAAGTTATTTTATCTTTCTTGATTACAAGATTAAAGAACTTTTGTTCTAAAGAACAGTAAAATAACGAAAGCTACT
Source organism: Bacteroidota bacterium (assembly GCA_039201015.1). Taxonomy (GTDB): domain Bacteria; phylum Bacteroidota; class Bacteroidia; order Chitinophagales; family Saprospiraceae; genus JAAUTG01. The sequence continues at coordinate 7,308 of JBCCRX010000077.1, forward strand.
CGACTGCAATAGAAATATAGCTAAAAATGTTAAAACACATATAAATCTTTCTAAAGTCATGAAATTGATGCAAATTGTATCAGTAACTCATGTTACGCAAAATACCAAATTGCAAATGACACAAAGTGTTACTTGTTTACAAATCGTCGGGTGTCATCCTCAGGCGTGAGGCGTGAGGATGGCAGCCACTCTTAATTCAAAACACGGTAGCTTTGACAAGCTACTAGATTTCTCGCACCAAAACACACTAGTGCGTAACATCAGTCAGTAACAGAGTAAATTTTCACGACCTAAATCTTCTCCACTTTGAAAAAGCAGCATCACTGGGATTATCACGATCGTTTTGGGAAAAAATATCAGATTGGTATTTATCATGGAGCCAGTGGACATTTGGTCATTTACTGCAATTCGACAATCATCACTATAGATTTCAATGTGCTACAGCCCAAAACCTATACTTTTTACATAGGAGAAGAATTATTCAATTTGTCGATCAAAAAAGAGGCAAATGACTTTGCTTACGATTGCCAAATAGATAAAGATGCGCCTACTTACAAAAATCAAGCTAGAAAAGCAGAAGCCAAGGAAGATTTGCAGCGAATGCTATGGGCAAGTGGTCTTATTTTGGTATTAGTTGTTTTGGTCTTTTTGCTAAGAAGTTAAGAAAAGTGCAAAAAAAAAGCTGTACAAAAGTACAGCTTCAAATTACCCCAGTGCTAGTTTGTGAACTCATGAAAAATTTTAAATCGGTTTTTGGTTTAAATCTTAGAACTTGCAACAGTTAAATTTAAACCAGATTTTTATCTTTTACTCTCTGAGCTTTATCAGAGCGTTTTTTGTTGTAAAAAAATGGGAGTGTACCCCACTCCCACTAACATACCATAATCGGTTTGTGGTAATATATAAAGACACTAGCAATCACCTTGTTCTAACTTGTTTACTCCACTTAATCCGCATCACTTTTAAAAAGTACCTTGTCCACTGTTGGTGGACAAGGTCCGACATTCAACAAGTTATAATCTCATGAAAAAGAATGAATTTTACGAAAATCTTTAGGCTTTGGAGCTAAGTTTTAAATACTTAAATCGGTTGTCGAGATGGCCTCTATTCTTCTTTTCCTTGAATGATTTTTTCAAATTTCTTGATACTTTCTTTATAAGTATCCCTCTTTCCTCCCTTTCACGATACAAATATGCAGTCAATCTATGCTAGAAAAAAAGACAGAAATAAGTATTTGTTGAAAATAAAAATTTAATTTAATGTATTAAATATTTGATTATCAATATTTTAATTAGCTTGATTTGTTGAGTATAAAAATTTGTTTTGCCTCATTTTTTGCCATGAAAGAATTATTTCTTAACTCTTTTTAACATTTTAAGCTAAATTATTCTTGTTGCTGAAACTTTCTTGTGGGAAGGAGTGAAGCATGAGAAGTGTCGGGTGCATCTCAAAATGTTGCAAACTAGATTTACTAAATTCTAAAAATTTATCAAATCCTCACACTTGATTTGATAAATCTTAAAGATTTAGTAAATCTACCCTATCCCGAGCGACATTTTGAGATGCGCCCGAAGTGTCTAAAGTTTTTCTTGTAAAATTCAGTACGCTATTTCTTAGCGGCTGAATTACAGAGTAGCATGCTTTCTGAAACACTTAAGGACACCTAAGAACATGTAAGACTTATATTTTTTAAAAGAAACGGTATATTTCTAGTACTTTTTGCGCTTCACTTATTTTTATAGAAAACCCTCTGAGCATTTATAAGGGAAAATTTCAATAGCTAAAAACCAACTGCATAAATCATTCTATCACCGCTTTCCGATTAAATAAAAAATGCTCTCCCATTTCCACGTAGCCCAATTGGTTGGTGAGCAGCTTGGTCTCGCCGATTTCAAAGGCTTTTCGATTGCCGTGGCTGTGCCCGTAAATCCACCGCCAATTCGCAGGAAATTCGAGGTGCAGATCAGAAGCATATTGAATGCGCATGGCGTTTGCTTCTATCGCTGAATCACAATCCGCTCCACTGTACTCTTAGTCTCAGCTTGCACCCGAAGCAGATAAATACCATCTGCCAAGTTGCTGACGTCTATTGTGGTAAGGAAATCAGAAACTGGATGTTCTAATATCATCTGACCACTGACGTTAAAGAGTTGGATTTGCGTTGGCAGTTCACTCGAAATTGGAAACTCAACCGAAAGTAGTGCCTTTGCAGGATTTGGGTAGATTTTAATTTTTTCCAATACGGCTTCCTCTTCCGTGTTTACCGTTGCATCTTCTGAAATGACAATATTGAAAGTAGCCGTTCCAAACCAACCGCCGTCTGTATCCAATAGTACAAAATGGAAATCGTCTATAGTGCTTTCGCTGCCATCGTGTTCATAAGAAATTAAATAGCCATTGATGTCTTGTTGTGTAAAGCGATCACCGACTTGTAGTGCGACTTCATTGCGATAGAGTATGCCATTTTCAGGAATACCGACCAATTGGAAGCTAATTTCGCTAGCTGTGTTGTCTTCGTCATCTGCTTCTAGTACCGTCGTCCAAATCTGACTGCGACTCGCTGGCGGTAATTCAAAGACTTCATTAGCAACCAAAAAAGGTGCACTCACATTCACATCGCCACAAGATTCCAGCGACCAGCTTTCTATGCGTCCAGACCCAAAACCAAAATCTTTTACTCGGAAGCGCATCTTCCAATCGCCTCGGATACTTTCTCCATCAAAATCGGATAAATTACCGACTGGACGCTGCGGTACGGCACTCACGGGCGGACAACTAATCGGATCGGGTGCTTCATCATCAAAGCCCAAGTTAAAGTCTCTGGTACTTCCGCAAAGATCATCGTATAAAATTACTTGTGTGCCCGCAGGACTGATTAATGACATTTCAATGAAACGCACGGGCGGATAAGCGCCGCGCACATTAGGAATATTCAAATCCGTAATCGTGCCGTCTGTATCTATAGAAATCGTTGACTCCACGGTGGGCGTTCCGCTTCCCGAAATGATGACACTATTGGTCTGCTCAAATGGCGCGCATCGCACCGTCAAGGTTTGGAACACATTCGGTATCGTATAATCCGCCGCACCACATTGATTGACGGGACGAATGCGCCAATAGTAAATCGTGTTTTCCTCCAAAAATACATCTGGGCGATAAAGCGTGTCCGTGAGCCCTATCTCTTCAACAACGAGACTGGCTTCGTCAAAAGTTGGGCTATTTGCCAATTGGAATTCATAAGTATCTGCATTGAATAAAGGTGTCCAAGTGAAATCCGTGATGCCAATTACCCCTTTGGTGTTATTAAATGGCAGTATCAAAGATAAATCAGAGAAGTCGTTGGTTAAGACTTCTAGATCAATTGGGCGTTGTACGCGTAAGGTATCCGCAACAGCAATCAAATCGAAAGATAGGATTTGGTTGCGACCATTGTCTTCAAGTTCTAATATTAAGATGCTGCTTTCGCCTGCTGCAATTGTCGTCTCTGAAAAACTAGCCGTCACGCCATCGGGTAGGTTAGCAATGCTCAATTCGATGCTATCGCTAAAGCCAAGAAAAGTTTCGGTACTAATGGTTACACCCGTACTTGCAGGCAAGCAAACTTCTTGGAAAACGGGATTCGCACTGAGCGTGAAAGTAGGGGCAGTCGGTGGCACAATACGAAAGTCTCTATTGGAAATATCAAAGAAAATGTTATCTGCGGCTTCTATTTTAATTCTCGCGCGATTGGTAGCCACATCGGGTAGGCTTACTAGCGCACTACCGTCGTTGGGTTCGCCTTCTGCTAGTGTATGAGGATAGGAAAAGCCGCCGTCTGTAGAAAGCAAAATATTCACTCTTTTGCAGTTGACTCTTGGATTATCGGTATTCGCTACATCCCAGTTGACTTCGTAGTATTGCCCAACTTCCCATTCTACATTAGACGTATTCGGAGCAGTGACCAAGAAAGGACCAGCCGTTTCGTCCGCTTTGAAAGCAACTTGTGCCCAAACCGTTGCACCAGCTTCATCATCATTATCTCGGACAGTACAGCGGAACGTCAAATCTCGACCATAATCTGGTAATTGTTCTTCTAAGTCTATGTCATTATTGACAATTGTTCTAATATCTGGGAAAATTCTTCTGGGAGAGCGTCTAGGCTCAAAAGAACGAAACAAAGGCGCACTACCGCTCGGATTAGCCAATGGTGTGATTTGTATTTCTGTATCAAATTGTTCCCAACAATAGGTCAGATTTTCGTTATCTGGATCATTGGCTTGCACCACCAATTCAAAGGGTGTCGAGATGGGAATACTAAAGCCGTCCTCATAATTCAGGCTCAATTCTGGCACTTGATTATTAACAGGAATAATAGTAGCACAAGTATTGCCTCTGCGCTCTCGACTAAAAACAATCATCTGCTCTATGTTGCCGCCGTGAAAGTACGCATCTCTACCCCCAGAAAGATTTTGATTGCCACATCCTCCTGAGTAAGACATAATCGTAGAACCGCTGCCTGGTTCATAAGAAGTGGAAGGTCTTTGATCTTCACTACCAGGACAGTTGTGCCAAGAATGGGAGGCACTGAACTGATGTCCTACCTCATGCGCAAAAGTACCCGCCGCCACAAAAGCTACACTAGAAGAAAAATGACAAGTCGTAGCTGCTCCTTTGTTGTCTCCACAAACAGAAGCTAAGCTAGCAACGCCACCTAATCCATCGCATGCCAAGGTGAAAGCGTGTCCAACATCATAGTTGTTAGAGCCAATATTGTTGTTGAGGACTTGCGTATTGATGCTCAATATCTGACCCCCATTTCTTGCATTTGGAAAAGGGTCGCCGACCGCATCGAAGAAGATTACTTTTTCAGTATCATCAACGAGCAAAAAACGAATCCCTACTTCAATTTCATATATTTCGTTCAGTCGGTTGGTGGCGGTATTGAAAGTAGCCAGTACAGATTCTACAGTTCCACCCTTTGCCTGTGCATATTCAGCAGTACAAGAAAGTGCAAGTCGATAAGTTCTAAGATCCTGCGTTTCTGAATTATTTTTTTCAAGATCATTTGTTGGCGTTTTATTTCCTATTTCATCTAAATTTGCGAACATCTGCTTTGTATTCACACCACAGCCCATGCTTAAAGGAATGTCCAATTGGGTGTCTTTTACATAGAAAGAACGATAATGATTGGCATTTTTATCAATGGGATCGATGTAAATTCTACCTGCTGGCGTACGCATACTTGCATGAAAGCTATTGGGTGCAATATCAAAACGTGCCGTAATGCGTGCATCTTCTTCGGCTACGGCTTTGTAGGCTTTGATTTGTGGGTAGCGACTCGCCAGTTTTTCCATCATCACAGGCGATTCTACTACTTTAAAAGTCAAATCACGACCGTCGGGCATCGGAAGGATAATGGTAGAGGAACTGTTTTTCGTGGGAACAGAGAACTCCATCGGTACATCTTTCAATTTATCTAATAATGCTTGCCAAGACAGTTGAAGCGTTCTATCGTTCTCGTAAGTAATGCCTTCTTCTGATTTTGAGTAGGGTAAAGCAATGTCTGTCCAATATTTTTGTGCATTCGCGCTGAACAAGAAAAGCGACAACAAAAGGGTAATGAAACTCTTCATAGAGATGTAATTTTATAATTTAGTGCTATTTCGATATTTTTTGGTGCTTTGAAATCACAGTTTTAGAAAACGACTCCCAAAAATAACGATTTTTTCGATCTTGCTGTTTTGTTAAAGCTTGGAGGGTACTATTGAAGGGGCTGTTTTGACTTAGTTGTGGTTTAAAATAGGTCTTCTGTCATACAATGTACAGAAAATACAAACTTTTCAGTTCTTTGATAGTTCTTGCAAAAGTCTTATCTAAGGAATTTGAGAAATTGCAAAAATTGTCAAGGACTCAATTTTTCTTTCAAGAAAGATATTTATATTTGGTTGGAATAAACGCAAATTTATAGACCTCAAAAATAGCTAATACCAATCAACTTAAGTTTCTAGTTTTCGATCCAGAGCAAGAAAAAATCCTCTTATGGACAAATTGAAAAAACACAATCAGATTGCGTTCGAGGTCATTGTATCGCTAAAAAAGATATGGTGCTTGCTTGGCATCTTCCCAGTGTGCGTTCGAAGACTGCATTTGCAGTTGCTTGAATTTGATTTGATTGGTTGGGCACTGGGAAATAGGAAAGACACTACATAGAATCCTTGTCCGACTTTATTAAAACCCTTATTTGCGTTCAGGCGGACGTGTCCGAAAAACAACTTCTTTCCAAAGAGCAAACAACACTGGCACAATAAACATCGTGATTACCTGCAACAGCATACCACCAAAAGAAGGAATTGCCATCGGTAGCATAATATCCGAACCACGACCCGTGGAAGTGAGTATAGGCAATAGGGCTAGAATCGTTGTTGCCGTTGTCATCATGGCGGGACGAAGCCTTCTCAGCCCGCCTGCAACGACGGCATCTCGAATTTCTGAAATAGATTGTGGCTGGCGTCTTTTAAAACTATCTTTCAAAAAAGTGGCAACCAATACACCGTCATCTGTTGCAATGCCAAATAAGGCAAGAAAACCGACCCAGACCGCTACGCTTAAATGGATTGTTTGTATTTGAAAAAGGTTGCGCATATTTGTGCCAAAAAGATGAAAATTCAAAAACCAATCAGTATCATACAAAGCAATCATCAGAAAACCACCCGCAAAGGCAACAAAAACGCCCGTGAAAACCATGGTGGAAATCAAAACAGACTTGAATTGAAAATAAAGAATCAAGAAGATAAGCAGCAATGCAACTGGAAGAACGATTTGTAAGCGTTTGTTGGCGCGAATTTGTTGCTCGTAATTGCCTGAAAAACGATAATTGATGCCTACTGGAACGACTAGACTGCCTTCTTCTATTTTAGATGTAAGGTAGTGCTGTGCGTTTTTAACGACTTCTGTTTCTGAATAAGTTGCTTCCTTATCAAAAAGTACATAGCCGACCAAAAAACCGTCTTCACTTTTTATGGATTGCGCGCCTTGTTCGTATTTTATTTCTACCAACTGCCCGAGCGGAATTTGTTGACCCGAAGCAGTTGGTATGTAGATATTTTCCAATACAGAGGGATCATTCCGCAGTTCTCTAGGGTAACGAATCCGAATGTGGTAGCGTTCTCTTCCTTCCACAGTTGTGGTCATGGTCATACCTCCGATAGCAGCTTGAAGGTGTTGTTGTACTTGTGCTACCTTTAAGCCATAACGCGCTATTTTTGCTCGATTAATGTCTAGCAATAAATAGGGTTTCCCAACGATTCGATCTGCGAAAATGGCGGCTTCTTTCACGCCTTCCACATCTTTCAAGTGTCTTTCTAGTTCCAAACCGAAGGCTTCAATTGCTTCCAAATTCGTTCCTCTCACTTTGATGCCCATGGGCGCACGCATACCCGTTTGTAGCATAATCAAGCGCGTTTCTATCGGCTGCAATTTGGGAGCAGAAGTCACGCCAGGTAACTTGCTTACCCGTACGATTTCTTTCCAAATATCATCGGGGCTTTGAATGTCATCGCGCCACTGACGAAAATAGCGACCCTTTTTGTCAGGAATCAATTCACCGTTTTTATCGCGTACATATTCACCGTTTTTGTAGCGAAAACGAATGCGGTGTCCTGCTTCATCCGTCCTGTATTCTGATCGGTACAAAACCATGTTTTCGTACATCGACATTGGCGCGGGGTCGAGCGGACTATTCACGCGCCCTGCTTTTCCAACGACACTTTCTACCTCTGGAATCGCGGTGACCGCCATATCTAAAAGTCGTAAATTTTTGATGTTTTCCTGCATACCAGCGTGTGGCATAGTTGTCGGCATTAGCAAGAAAGCACCTTCGCTCAAAGTAGGCATGAATTCCGATTTAGTATTTTGAAAAGCTACGAAACCTCCATAGATCAGGAAGCTTACCAAAATCAAAAACAGTACTTTGAAGCGCAGCAAAAAGCGAAGAATATTTTCGTAGAAATAAATGATTAAATAAAAGAAAGCAATTAGACTACCCACAATTAAAGCCACAAAGAAAAAATTACGCCATTCACTTTGATTGACGCCCAGCGGCATCCATGTTTTGGCTAGAAAATAAGTGACCCAAAGGGCAAAAAATAGATTTACAAATTTGCTGAGTTTTGGAAATGAAGTTAATCCTATCTTTGCCTTAATTCTAGAAAGAGCTTTGCTAAGTCTTGAAGATTTAGCAAATCGTATGGAAAAAAAGGCATGCGCTAAAGCAGGAATAATTGTAATAGCCACAATAATAGAAGCAAGAAGCGCGAAAGTTTTGGTAAAGGCAAGGGGCTTAAATAGTTTACCTTCTGCGGCTTCCATCGTGAAGATAGGCAAAAAACTAATGATCGTGGTGGCAACTGCCGTAATGACCGCAGCCGCAACTTCGGTGGTAGCGTAGTAAATGCTTTGGAGGAGGGATTCTTTAGGATGTTTTTCCATTCCTTCCCTCGAAAGAGAGATCGCTCGTTCAGTAGAAGTTGGCTGCTCTCTTTCAGGTCTAAGGGGAAATTCACTACGCACCGCTCTCATTCGCCTTACTATGCTTTCCGTCAATACAATGCCCATATCCACCATAGTCCCAATAGCAATAGCAATGCCCGAAAGTGCAACGATGTTTGCATCTACGCCAAAGTAGCGCATGGCGATGAAACACATCAAGACGGCAAGCGGCAAAGAAGCAGCAACTAGGAACGAAGATTTCAAATTGAGGAGCATCAATAGGACGACGATGACGGTGATAAGTATCTCTAAGGTCAAGGCTTCTTCCAGCGTTCCAATGGTCTCTTTTATGAGTTGCGTACGGTCATAGAAAGGAACGATTTTTACTTGTGAAAATGTGCCGTCTGCTAGTATCTTGGAAGGTAAGCCTGCCTCTAGCTCCTCTATTTTTGACTTTACATTATTGATGACCTTCAATGGATTTGCGCCGTAGCGAGCGACCACTACACCTCCGACAGCAGCGGCTCCCGATTTATCTAAAATGCCCCTTCGAGCGGCGGGTGCGAGATTCACTTTGGCGACATCACCAATGCGAATGGGAACATTATTGCTTGCTTTAATGACGCTTTCTTCAATATCCACTGTAGATTTGACGTAACCTAAACCTCGCACAAAATATTCTGCTAAATTGATTTCTATGGTCTGTGCGCCCACATCCAAATTGCTGCCTTTTATGGCATTCATTACTTGCTCCAAAGTAATGTTGTTTGCTTTCATTGCCTCTGGATCAACTTCCACTTGATATTCTTTCACAAAGCCACCAATCGAAGCTACTTCTGCCACATCTTCTGCTACCGACAGTCCGTATCGTACGTAGAAATCTTGGATACTCCGCAACTCCTGTAAATCCCAGCCACCTGTAGGATGATCCGCCTGATCTCGACCTTCTAAGGTGTACCAAAAAATCTGACCGAGTGCCGTGGCGTCAGGACCTAGTGTGGGCTGAATACCTTCGGGCAAGGTATTAGTGGGAAGCGCGTTGAGTTTTTCCAATATTCGACTTCGACTCCAATAGAATTCGATTCCTTCCTCAAAAATGAGGTAAATACTCGAAAAGCCGAACATGGAATTGGAGCGGATACTTTTCACGCCTGGAATGCCCAGCAAAGCAGTGGTCAAAGGATAGGTGATTTGATCCTCAATATCTTTTGGCGAATGCCCTTTCCATTCAGTAAAAATGATTTGCTGATTTTCGCCGATATCAGGAATAGCGTCCACTGCGACGGGATCGCGCGGCAAACTATCTACACCAAAATCGAAAGGAGCCGTAATCAATCCCCAAGCTGTGAATAGCGCAAGCAAAAGATAAACAATAAGCCTATTTTCTAGGAAAAATTTAATGGTAGTATTGAGCATAAATTTCTTTTGGAGGACATAGATCGGGCATTCAATCTGTGTCCAAAAACAAAAAAAAGGCTCATCAAGTAATTTTATGGAAAGAGAAAATTGCATAATTTTGTCTCTCCACAAAAATAATTGAAGACCCAAAAAAAGAAGTCTAAAAAAGAAACTGTACGCTATAAAAGGAAAGACTGCACAAGCACAGAGATGTCTTGTCGTATCAATGGAGGCTTATAGTGTTCAAAGATGATCGCTTGATTTTTTAGGCTTTTTTTTGAGTAAAAAGTTCTTACGGAATCACAAGCAATCGACAGTGAATCAGCTAATCTTATACTAGAAAAAAACTTTTCGATCTCCGCTTTTACGAAAGTAGTTTTATTATCGCAACAGTCGTCCTTCGCTGCTTGCTTGTGCATGTTAGCATGATGTGGACAAGCGGAAATTGCTTTTTGTTTGTGGCAGGATTTGGCTTTTCCAAAAAGACTCAATGATTTAAATTCCCCTTTGCAATAGTGTATATCCAACGCAAAACTGATTGATGTAACGAGCATCAAAATAGCCATGAGGAGGGCGAGAAACTGATTTATTTTTAGTTGTGAGTGCACTGATTGGTTCTAATTTTTTACAAAGATAAAATAACTTACGTTCCGCACCGCAAGTCAAAAAATAGGAATAAAAGCAAACTGGGAATAACTTTGCCTCATGGTAAAGATAAAAAGCAAAACATTAGAACGTAATGTTCAAACAAAAGTATTAAATCATTTAGGTTTAGTGGCAGGGATGAACAAAGAAATAGGAATTGGCTCGCTCATAGATAGCCAAATACCAAGTGAAAGTCCAGATAAGATATTGAGTACGGGAACGGCAATAGAAGCACTGATATTAAATGGTTTGGGGTATGTAAACAAGCGTTTGTATTTAGTATCTCATTTTTTCAAGAACAAGCCCGTGGATAAACTACTGGGAGTGAGCTACTTAAATCCTGAGCACTTAAATGATGATGCTTTGGGAAGGGCATTGGATGCGGTATATGCCTATGGAGTAAGTGAGTTATATACGCTGATTAGTGGAGCAACGATTAATCTGTTGAGTGAGCAGTATGGCTTAAGCATACAGAGTGGACATTTGGATAATACGAGCTTTCATTTGCATGGCAAAGAGAAATCATTGGACTTAGCAGATGGTCAAGTTTTGGAGATCACCTACGGTAATAGTAAAGATCATCGCCCTGATTTGGTTCAAATTGGCTTGCAGTTGATTTGTGAGCATCACAGTCGTATTCCTTTGATGATGAAGGTATTGAGTGGCAATCAAGAAGAGGGTAAGAGTTATGGCAATTTTGTAGAACAGCATGTGGAACAACTCCAACAAGATTATGGGGTCAAAACAATGGTAGTAGATAGCAAGCTGTATAATCAAAAAAACTTAGCCTTGTTGGAGGACAATAAGTCATTAGTTTGGCTCACTAGAGTACCTCATACGATCAAGGCGGTAAAAGAAGCATTGACCCTTATAGATCAGGCACAATTTCGTCCTTTGGAGGGCTATGAAGATTATACTTATCAGACCATTTGCAATACTTATGGCGAGGTCAAACAACGCTGGTTCATTTTATATTCTCACAAAAAGCAGGAACGAGATTTAGAGCAATTCTGTAGGAGAGTACAAAAACAAAAACTCAAGGAGCATAAAGCTTACAAAAAACTATCTAAGCAAGAATTTGATGATGCAGACAAAGCGATGCAAGCAGCACAATTGTTTTGTAAAAAACTCAAATACAATAATTTAGAGTGCATTGAAGTCCTTAAAAAGCATTACTATCAGGGCGTAGGTAAACCCAAAAAAGGGCAGCCTCCAAAGAAAACAGTCTATCGCATTGAGGCAAATCTTGTCTTAGATCAGAACGTTTTGGAAGTAGAAAAAAGTCGATTAGGGTATTTCATTTTAGCTACTAATGAACTAGAACAAGCCAAAATGAGTGCTGCAAAAGCATTGACCGATTACAAAAATCAATCTAGTACAGAGCGAGGGTTTAGATTTCTCAAAGACCCCAATATTGTAGCCTCTTCTTTATTTGTCCAAAAACCTCAACGAATGATGGCTATGGTCATGATTATGACCTTGTGCTTATTGGTCTATTCTGCTTTAGAATTTAAAACTAGATTTTTATTGAAGCAGCAAGATTTGACTTTTGATAATCAAATCGGAAAACCTGTTCAAAATCCTTCCATGAAGTGGATTTTTGAATCTTTTGAAGGTATTCATGTGCTCTATCAGTATAACCAAATGCCCCTCGTCCTTAATTTAGAACCCCAACACAAGCTTATTCTTGACCTCTTGGGACCTAGTTATTGGCACTTTTACACTTAATCCTTTTTTTGAAATAGGGGTGCGAAACCTAAGAATAAGTAACGGGTAAATAATAAGGTTTCGATAAGGGACGACGTTATTTTGTTGACTAGCAAGGCGCGAAGAAGGAGCATCCGCCTTAGGCGGACACGACTGATGAGTAAGGCAGCTAGACGGCAAAAGAACAAGTCAAAATCGAAAGCTTATTCTTTAAGCGTTACTAAGCGGCGAATTGCAGCTTGCGTTTGTCTTATCTAAGACAAGTCTATCCGATTGTTCAACATTCTCTTCTGGACAGAAAGTGTCAACTACTTTTACTATTCACTTACGTAAGAAGTTTCTGCTTTGAATCTATTTTTTCAATATCAGTTTCAGCGAAACGTGAATACCCAGCTAAATATGTCGAGAATTAGTACACTGTAACAAAAATTTCTTTGCATTTTAACAGGGGAGTTTGAGGGAGAAAAAAGGGTTTTAGGAAAACCCTTTTTTCTCCCTCACCCTTTTTTCGCCGCCGTCTTCGACGGC
>JBCCRX010000078.1:0-19762 GCA_039201015.1 Bacteroidota bacterium
ACTTAAGTAGGTGGGTTTGAATAAGCGTCAAATTTTGAGCGAGTTATTTTTTCTTGTAAAAGTGCTTCAAAATCGTTGCATCCGCCTCAGGCGGACGGAACTATTTTTAAGTATTTTTAGAAGGAAAAAGAGCCGTTCAAAAATGTCAATTATTTAAGCACACCTACTTAGATACCAATACGAAAGGCATCAATTACAATGAATGGATATAAACAAAAATCCACTAATGGAAAACAATTCAAAAGGGCATTCGTTCGACTTTTATTCGTCTAGCAGTAAATCTTAAATTGCATTAATAATCGTTCCGTCGGGTAAAAGCTCTAAATCAATGGCAGTGGATTTGCCTGCATCGTAAGCGACTCCTGCATCTTCTGAAAAACCCGTGACGATGTAAATCATCCAATCTTCTTCTATGGTCGCAGCAGATTGGGTCATACCGACGCCATCGGAAAAAGTACCCGCGATGACTTTATTTTCGATGAATTCACCTTTGGATTCAAAGGTGGCAAGTACATATTGGTAGTTGAGTAAACTCGCTTTCCAATAAACAACTGCATGAAAAGCATCTGTTTTGGGTATTCTGAAACAAGGTACATACTCAATGTAAGCCGCATCTTCTTCATTGGGTTCATCCTCTAATGGAAGTATGAATTGCTGTACCGCAAGCGGCGGTAGTGGCTCGTTTTTTTGGCTGAATAAATGATGTGTAGAATCACCTAGATGAACGGGGAGTTCCACCTCTGGAAAATATTCGAGAAAACTAGAAAAGCGCATTTGCTTTTGTCGCATGGAAAAATAAGTTCTGGTTTGAAATGGTATAAAAACCCTTCATGAGCGACAAAGTTCACCTCTGATGAATATCGGATTGTAAAGAGAGGTGCGTGATGAGTGGTGCCAATATTAGATGTTAACCGCAGGGGTACACAGAGTGCTTTCGCAGAGGTGCGCAAAGCATACTTGGTCTAAGTCTGTGCTGTCTGCTTCGCTTTAGTCTGCTGTTTATCTTGTCGAAGACATCCTCAAAGAAAAGGAACTTTCCCCTAAAATATTCTTCCTCCCAATCCAGCTAGTAAAGTATCGTCCTGCACGGATTGTCCAGCGCGTTCTTGCAAGAACAGTGGATGAATGCGTGCGGGAGGAAATGCTTCATTTGAGGTGTCTTTATCCTGAAAATTGGATGATTGGGTAGGTAAATTATTTTTCTGCTGATATGATTTTGTGCTCATAACTTGATCTTGCTGGAAAAATTGGCTGCTATCAAAAGCCAATAGATCATTTTTACCCAAGGCTTTTTCCACTTCTTTGTAAATGGTATCAATTTGATGTACATAGATTGTTCGTGGAGCACTTGCACCATAACTGTCTTTTCGACTAATAACCCAAGATAAAATACCTATACAGATACAGGCTGCAATCGCTGCCCAAGCTGGAATACGACGCTGAATAGAACTGGAGATAGAGGCTTGGCGATGCTGTTTTTGCCGAAATTGAGCAAGAAGATTTTTTTGCAAATGACTCGGAGCGCGTCTTTCTTCTGTCTGAAAAAATTGGATGCTTTTCTGTAGGCTTTGATGCAATTGTTCATACTCCGCCATTGTCATATATTGTAGGACCTGTTCTTTCTGCGAAGCATCCAAAGCTGCGAAAGCTTTTTCTTCTGCCATTTCCAATATGCTGTATTTCATCTATCTGTCTTTTATATTTTCCTGTAGGTTCTTTATGAAATCACGGAGGGATATTTCTTGAAACACTTAAGTAGAATTAAGAGCAAATAAGTCGTGACATCTTTTTGAATCTTGTTCACTCTTGACTTTTATAAAAGCTATAATTTCTGGGTTTAAATTCTCCAATCCGACTTAAGTACTTCTACCTATTTGTTTAAGCTGTTTATTTGTTTAAATTGTTTATAATGAACACTTTACAAAAGTTTATTACCTAAGTAATTAGGTAACCCTACTTATGTCCTCTCGCTTTTTCCTTCTTATATTTCTCCTTTCCATATCGGCTTCAATTGCGCTGCTAATTTTTTGCTGGCATAATACAATCTTGATTTTACGGTTCCTTCTGGACAATCCAAAATCTCACTGATCACTTTCACACTCAGTTCTTGCTGATAGCGCAAAACAAAGCAGGTTCGATGGTGCGGTTCTAGTGTATCTATGGCGGCTTGTAGTAACATTTTTTTCTGTTCTGATTCTAGTTTCAGTTCGCTTGTCGCTATACTTGCATCTTCTCGCAAAACCTGAAAATCGGGTAATCGGCTTCTTCTTCGATACTCGTTTTTGCACATATTGCTCGCGAGGGTAAATAGCCAGGTCGAAAATTTATATTTGGGATTAAAAGCCGTTGGTCGTTCGATGATTTTGAGGAAGAGTTCTTGGGTAAAGTCATTGGCTAAGGCATCTTCTTGGTAAAGCATTCGATAAAAATAACGGTACATCCGATCGCCATAACGACGATACAGCTCGTTGAAGGCGGCTTCCCGTCCTTTTACTATGTGCTGCATCAATTCTTCGTCGGTATATTTGCGATAGTTCTTTCTCAAAATTTGTTCGCTTATTTTGCTTTCAATTTTCCAAATAAGCCTCCACCGCAGCTAAATTATCGCCTTGTGCAGCTACTTTTTGAATCAGTATTTTCAACTTTTCCGCTTTCTGCAATGCGCCACTGTCCTGATAATGCGCATACAACATCAAAAGTGGAGATAGATAATGCTGATTCATACTGCGGACAACGGATACACCTTGATCTATTTTTAAATCTTGTTTTAAATAATCAATCAGAAAGTGATTTTCGATATTATTTTGCAAATGGGCAAAATTGTTAAAAGTATCTTCTGAATAGCGATAAGCTAGACCGACTTGAAAGAGCTTGCTGCGATAATCCTTATTCTTCTCCAATCCACTTCCTGTGCCAAAATAGACCGTTTGATTGGTATGTGCCAGGATGTGTTCGATGATTGCCAAGCGAAAAGCTGCTTTATCTTTATAGTCTTTTTGCGTTTTTTCGAGTGGTGGAATTTGAAGCTGCGCGAAAGTATTGGCTTGAAAATCTTCGACTTGCAGTAGCCATGGATTGATGACTTTGACTCCTGGTTTGATTTTGTGATACAATTGTAGCATCATTGCAAAGAAAGTATCGTTATCGCCCGCTGTGAAAAGTATGCTGCCGTCTTCTACGGACATCAACTGATTGTAACTCCAATTTACTAAACCAGCCGAATACGCTCCACTTTCGTATAATTTTTGTGCAAATAATTGAGCTTGCACCGCATCTTGCTCCAAAAGATACAAAAGCATTAAATCGCGATAAGCTTCTGAACGCTCGGGTGACAATTCATGTGCCTTTTTCAAATGTACTCGATTTTCCTTTTCCCAATTACCATTCCAAAACTGAATAAATTCGCTCTCGAAGGTATTTGGAATAGCAGCAACTAAGTCTTCAGTAATCTGATTCAAGTCCATGTTTTGACTCTTCGATAAAGCATTGTAAGCCCGCGCCGCACTGTAATAGTTGTACCAAGCCACTTTATTTTTTGTGTCTTTCTGGGTTTCTATTTGCCATAGCTTTGCCTGTGTCTCGTAATAATCAATTGGCATGAGCTTCACCGTTATTGGGTATATTTTTTCAAGTTTGGGCGACGTGTAGCTACTACAAAGCAGCGTAACGGCTAAGGAAAATGCTAAAAAATACTTCATCTTTCTTTTTTGAATTTAATTCTACGTCTTCTCAATAAAAGATCACCCTCTCCAACTCTCCTACACCACTTTTCTCAAAGCGTTCAAAAAACATTTCCTCCTCTTCTAATTTTTAAGATTTAGGGAATTTGTAATAAATAAGCTACCCAAATTTTTGAGAATTATCTCGAACTAATGCAAGGCGCGAAGAGGGAAAATAGCCTGAGCTACTTGACTGATGAGCAACGCAGCAGTAGTTTGAGAGAAAATTAAAAACGGGTAGGGTATTTTTTACAAATTCCCTTAGTACTATCCTTGCCTCAAATATTCCATAATTCGCTCCGTCGCACCTTGATTTGCTGACAAATAAGCTGATGCTGCACTAGCCGCTATTTGATGGTTTTCTGTTGCTTGTAAGTACAGAAAATGTTGCTCGAAATCAGCATATTCTTCTACTAGAAATGCTCCTCCCGTTGCCAATAATTGAGTGGCTTCTTCAAATTTCTCGTATTTCGGACCAAACAAAACGGGCAAGCGAAAAGCAATGGGCTCTAAAGTATTGTGAATACCCACACCAAAACCGCCGCCGATGTAAGCTAATTTCCCATACTGATAAATACGCGAAAGCAGACCGATATTGTCAATAATCAATACTTTGCTAGATAGATCGGCTCGAAAGCTACTGTATCTCTGGTGAGGCACATTCAACAATTGTTCGATTTGCTCCATGTGCGCCAAACTAATGTCGTGTGGGGCAATGATGTATTTCCAGTCGCTTTGGTCTTGATTGATAAAAGCAGTAAGGATTTTTTCGTCAGGTGGCCAAGTGCTTCCACCAATTAGAATAGATTGATTACCTTTAAAAGCTTCAATCTTGGGTATTCTTTCTGCTTTTTCTGCAATAGCAAGTACTCGATCGATGCGTGTGTCGCCCGCTACTTCAAAATGTGAAATATTCAGTTGGTCTAGCAATTTAGCAGAAGCTTCATTTTGTACAAAAATACGACGGAAGCAATAAAGCATGGAGCGAAAAAAGCGGCCATAGATTTTATTGAAAAAGGGCTGCTTAGGATGAAAAGTAGCAGAAATCAGATAGGCAGGAATTTGTCTTTTGTGAAGGGCTTGCAAGTAGTGATACCAAAATTCATATTTGACGAAAAACACCAAATCGGGCTTTGTGAGGTCTAGAAAACGCTTAGCATTACTGGGGGTATCTATAGGTAAATAAAATACGTGATCTGCTAAATTATAGTCTTTTCTGATTTCGTAACCAGAAGGAGAAAAGAAAGTCAGCAATATTTGGGTAGTTTTTTTTTCTTTTTTCAAGGCTTCTATCACAGGTCGCGCCTGCTCAAATTCGCCCAAAGATGCGCAATGTACCCAGATAAGTGGAGCAGAAGTGGGCGCAAGCGTTTTCGATAGTTGCTCAAAGATTCCTTTTCTTCCAGCTATCCACAGCCGAGCTTTGTTGTTGAATAGAGCAGCAAAACGAATGAGTAAGTGATAGATGTGGATGCCTAAATTGTAGAGTAATAGCATCTATTTTGAATACCTTTACAAGCTTATAAATGACCGATAATAAGGCGAATACATGATTCATTCGCAAGTCTGACTTTTCACTTCTAAAGTCTCTCTTCTACTCCCTACTTCGACTTTTTCCCTGTTCCATTGCAGACCTTACAAAATTCCCGATCTCGCACGCTGTACCAATAACCTTTACCGTCGCAATTGGGGCAAGCCAAACGCTGGTGTCCTTTTCGGAGCGCGTATTTTACAAAACGAATTGCTAACCAAATTAAACCCGCAATGATTAAAATTCGTAGTATTGCAAACATCTGTTTATTATTTTTGTGGCAAAGAAAAACGATAATTTATGAAATATCGAAGATTGACCCAAGAAGAATTAAACGACTTAGAAACAGAATTCGTTCGATTCTTAGCCAGTAATCAAGTGACGGCAAGCGATTGGGAGAGACTGAAAGCAGAAAATAGGGACAAAGTAGAAGGCTTGATTGAGATTTTCAGTGACTTAATTTATGAAGATATTTTGGGCAAAGTAGAGTACATGGTTCGGCGACACCCAAGGGATTTGCGCGCGTTTAAATTTGTAGAAGATAAGATACTGTTGATTGGTTTGGTGAATAATGGCAATGACTTTGGGCCACCAGAAGTAGATTTTACAAAGAGTAAAACACCTGATGAATTGATGATTGCCATGCGCCGCTCGAATGATGAGATTCGCTTGTACGCGGCGGAACGCAAATATCGAAAAGATCGAAAACTAGAAGCTCTGGAACTAATGGAAGACGATGCGACAATCTCTAAAGATGGTGCAATGTATAAATTGCTCCATACTTTAAGAGCAAGTCAATTGAACTGATATGCCATGAAGAACTACTCATAATTAGGGCTTTATTGTAAAAACAAGCTCTTATCTTAAATTAGGCGTGTACGAAGTCTTAAGCCATGCTCAAAATAAGTCCCAGGAACGCTCCTGACATTGACTTAGGCTATTTTCGAGTAAAATGTTAACAAAAACGAGACTTCGTACAGCCCTAATCCTATCTTAAATCTAATATGTACTTAGGTGTCCTTAAATGTTTCAAAAATGCCGTACTACGCAATTTAGACACCACAAAATTTTTTTCACGACTTCAAAATTCCCTTCCAATCCAAATCCTTGTAGGTATCATATAACAACACTCCGAAAGTCGTAAACAAAAAAGCAGCAAATACGCTCGCCAACACTAAGATGGATCGAATAGGGCGAGATTTAATGACGGGAATCGCTGCACTTTCTACTAAAATGATGGAAGAAACCTCTGCATTATAAGCAGCTTGTAGTTGTTTCAGGCGTTCTTTATCGTAAGAAAATTGTTTGACTGCTTGTTCGTATTCTTCCTCCAAAGCCACCACGCGCGGCATGCCTTCATTGAGTTGGCTCAACTGCTTTTGTAAACTTTCTAGTTCTCGCTCCAGACCCACAATTCCCGATTGTAAAGTGTCGCGTCCTCTACTCGTCCGAGCGCCCTCTAACTTAGCTTGATAAGATGCCAATCTCGACTGCCGACTCGCGATCAAAGCAGAAAGCGTTTCACTTTGTGATTCTGTATTGTAAATGCTATACCGACTTCTCACTGATTTTAAGCTATCACTAAGTACTTGTACGGCGCTGTCTTTTTCTTGAATGTTGTTTTGAAAAGTTTCGATTTGCTTTTGCTGTAAGTCTTTCGCCAAATTCAAACTGATAAGGTCTATTTTTTGCCTTGCGGCATTGGCAATATCCGCTGCCATTTGGGGGTCTTTGTCTTCCATAGAAAGCTGAATGGCATCTCGTTTGGTGCGCTGTACTTCGTAAAGTCCACTGAATTTCTGTTTGATATAATGCGCCGATTTTGCGCTCGTCGAATCTATATCGTAATGCTGGTACAAATCAAATTGGTCGATCAAGTAATTGACCAATTCATCCGATTCCGCTATGGTCAGTAGGCGGTCGTTGTCGTTGTTATTACCGAAAGGTTGTGGGTCGCGAGTGGTCGTGCCGAAAAGCCCTCTTTCCGTCAATAATTCAGGGCTAGCAGACAAGAAAACCGTAGAAGCTTGATAGTAAACGGGCAGTAAAAGTGCAATGATGATGCTCCCCAGACCAACAATAATGCAGACCGTCAGAATGAATCGAAAATATTGCGCTAGCGTCTTTAATACACCAAACAAATTGTCCTTTTGTTCCATTCAACTCAAAAAATAAGGTTTGTCGGAGCATTCTGTAGAAGATGAAAGAAGTACTTTTTTATCTTTCACAAAAATAGCCGAAGACCCAAAAGTAATGGGCAATTAGAAGGTCGCATCAGTTTTTCAGTTGGATATAAACTTTGTCCTCTCTGAATGTAAGGTCCAAAAATACCCCTTCCCTATCTCTGCCCAATGATGTTTTGCACAGCAAATGTAGGAAAAGATTTGAGATTCTAAGTGGTAGGAGCTAAAAGCAGAAACGAGATACAAACCCCTCCTATTTCCTCACCCGATTGATACCTGCGTAGTAAATCAGCATCCACTCTCCATTCAATTTCGCAAAGCGTCTTTCCATGGCGTAGTCGCCGCTTTGGTGCATAATCTGCTCGATCACCAAAGCACTATCTACGGGCAAAATGGTGGATTTAAAATCTGAATCGGGCGCAAGTTCGTGCTGCACCACCCATTCGTCAGCTTGCCATCGAAAACCACGGTTTCGCAAAGTCGCACTATCTGCATTGGAAGGAATGCCTTGCAAAGGAAATAGAATGCGCGATTTCTGAAAAGTACTATCTGCGTGGAATTGTTGGTAAAAAGCATCAAACTCTGTCAGCACCTGTTGTGCACTGTTTTCTTTGCTTGTCGCTGCCACTGCTTGGCTTTCGTTGTCGGTTTTACAAGCAAAAAAGGCGAGCAGCATGATTGTACAATAGATGTATTTCATGGATGATGTTTTGTTTTTTAAGTTCTGCATGATTTTACTTGGAATGATAACCAAATTTTCCTCTTGAGATGTTTAAAAATATGCCTTTCTCTAATCTACAGTGCATGTGGGATAAAAAAGTGCATTTTCATCTTTGGTGATCGCGCCTCAGGCGGACAGGTTTAATGATATGGTGATTCGGTAATTGCCTAATCACCGTATTACCAGTTAAACAAATTACCAAAATTGCTAGAAACGTATTCGCACTTTTTTACGCCGAACGGAGTATATCTTAATACAAAAGTATCAAATAAAGATTTTTGTCCAAAACATACGGAGAAGGAGCTAAAAACAAGACTTCTCCACATCTTCTCCACATATTTATTCACAAGCATTGGAATAACTTTAACTTTATTCACAAAATATAAACAGACAAAAAGTAATGCACTAATTTGAATATATTTGTGTTACTCTGTAAACTAAGTTTGTTCCAATTTTGAGAAGTGAGAAATTCCTTAGAATTTCGAGCTCCAAAAATTTAAGAAGACTTAAATTACAGTGTAATACGCTTTCGATTATAAGAAGGTTAAAAATTTTCCTGAATAAATGCTAATATTTTATCACTATGATAAAGAAAATAAAACCCAAAAAAGGACAAGAAAGTGTTTGGGACTATCCGCGTCCACCGAGACTAGAGCCATGCAGTAAAGAACTCATTGTAGAATGCGACGGCATACAGCTATTGGCGACAAATGCTGCTTTTCGGGTGCTGGAAACCAGTCATCCGCCCGTTTATTATATTCCTCAGTCGGATATTAAAATGGAATTTTTGCGTGAGCGCACTGCTCAAGGCAGTTTTTGTGAGTTCAAGGGCGTGGCAACTTATTGGGACATCGTGACGCCCAAACAAGAACGACTAAAAGCGGCTTGGAGTTACGCTTCACCGACTGCATCTTTTTCATCCATCAAAGACCACTTGGCTTTTTATGCCAGCAAAGTAGATGCTTGCTACGTAGATGGCGAACAAGTGCAAGCACAAGAAGGCGACTTTTATGGCGGTTGGATTACTTTGGATATTGTTGGTCCATTCAAAGGAGGTGTAGGCACTTGGGGTTGGTAAATAAGTTGGGCAGTTCGCGGAAGAGATTTACTAAATTCTGGAAATTTAGCAAATCACTACCCTTGATTTGCTCAATCTCAAAGATTTAGTAAATCTATACTACCGAGGAATAAAGTCAATTATTCATACAAATCAATGTAATGCTGATCCAATTCCTCCGAATCTTTGTATTGTTTTCTCAAATCTGCCAACTTCGTCTTTAAATCTACCACCACTTCCGCGTACTTTGGATCGTCATATACGTTGTTCATTTCAGCAGGATCATTTAGCCGATCGTAGAGTTCCCATTCATCTACATCGTAGTAAAAGTGGGCTAATTTATATTCTTTGGTCACGATGCCATAATGTCTTTTTACCATGTGTACGGCTGGATATTCGTAATAATGGTAATAAACGGCTTCTCGATTCCAAGCATTTTGCTCCCCTTTGAGGAGTGGCAATAGGCTTACGCCCTGCATGTCGTTGGGCACTTCAATGTTAGCAGCTTGCAGCAATGTTGGTGCAAAATCTAAATTTTGTACCATTTCCTTGACTTCCGAACCCGCAGCAACCTCTCTTGGCCAACGCACCAACAAGGGCGTTTTGAAAGATTCGTCATAAATAAATCGCTTATCAAACCAGCCGTGTTCCCCTAGATAAAAACCTTGATCGGAAGTGTAAATCACAATCGTATTTTCTGCTAAACCACTTTCATCCAAATAATCCAAAACCCGCCCAACATTATCATCCACTGAAGAGATACAGGCTAGATAATCCTGCATGTAGCGTTGATATTTCCAACGCATTTTTTCTTCGTCGTTCATATTTGGCCAATTAGCTTTAAAGAAATTATTGATAGAGTCTAAAGTGGGTTCGTAAAGTGCTTTTTGTGCGTCATTGGCTCGATTGTAAGGTCGGTAGAAAGCATTGGGAAAACCCTCGACTTGCGGTTGCACTTTTTCTCCCATTTCAGCGACTAGCTCTGGTCGAATTTTGCTATCGTGTTCGTATTGCATGTGCTCCAAAAGGTTCATTTCAGCCGTTTTAGCAGCCATTCCTCTATGGCTGTAATCATCAAATAAATTGGCAGGCTCAGGAAAAGATTTTTTGGTGAATTCCGCAAATTTATCGGGTCTTGGCCACCACGGACGATGCGGCGCTTTGTGCAAATACATCATCATAAATGGTTGCTCTTCTGTTCGCTTGTTTTGTAACCAATCCAGCGTCAAATCTGTGATGATATCCGTCGTGTAACCTTCGATGATCGTATCTCCGCCTGCCATGACAAATTTAGGGTTGATATAATTGCCTTGCCCAGGCAAAATCATAAAGTCGTCCACGCCTTTTGGGTTGTTCCCAAAGTGTAATTTTCCGTACATAGCCGTTTGATAACCAGCTTGTTGAAAAAGTTGTGGGAAAGTCATGTTGGTGGTGTCAAAAGGCATTCGATTGTCAATTTTGCCGTTCAAGTGGCTGTGCTTTCCCGTAAGAATCACTGCACGGGAAGGCGCGCAAATTGAATTAGTGACACAAGCATTGCTGAACAACATGCCTTCTTCCGCCAGTCGATCAATGTTGGGCGTTTGAATCAAACGATCATCGTAGGCACTAATGGCTTGGTAGGCATGATCGTCCGACATGATAAAGAGAATATTTGGTGGTTTTGTGGTCTCATCGACTTCTTCGGTAGCAGTATTATCGCAAGCAAAAAGTATAGATAGGGCAAAAACGGAAAGCCAGTATTTCATTAGTATTCGTTTTGTTGATAAGAAAAAAGGTGTTATTTTTCCTGCACAGAGGGCTTAGAAAGAAAGGTACAATTTTCTGAACAACAAAAGAAATTCAGGGCGATATTCAACAATCCTGCGCAAAAATTCAAACTTTTTCTACGACCTCTATCGGTAACCAACCTTCCTGTCCATTTGAGAGGCGCACTTTCTGCCAATCTTGAATGACTGTTTTTAATAGTTTCACTTTGATGCCTTCTTTCAACTGAATCACTTCTGGACTCGCTGCGTTTGCGCCTTTCCGCATCGGTATTTCTTCTAGTACAATGGCGACGCCACTTTCATTTTCTGTTTGGTAACTGCCCGATGCCAAGAAAAATCCAGCGACTGCAATGATACCCAAACATAGAGCTGCCACAAATCCCCATTTGCGCTGCGAACGTTTTTTACCGATTTGCCAAAGAATCAAGGCACCGAAAGTGAGCCAGAGGAAAAGCAAAAATAAGGTAGTCCAGACATTGGTAGCAATCGCGTCTTCCAGATTCCGTTTCCAAGCCGTCAGAAAAAAAGTAGGCAATTGATCTAGTTTCAAATCAACTTCTTCTTTGGCTAAAGAAAGATTGTGTAAGATGTCTTCATCTTCTGGGGCTAGTCGTAGTGCACGTTCGTAATTCAAAATTGCTTTGCCTAATTCTCCGAAGCGATAGTAGGCATTAGCCAGATTGTAATACAATTCTGCTGAGTGATAATCTTCAGACCGCAGAATTTCGTATTGCTCAATTGCTACGGCATACTCCCCGATCTCGTAAGATTGATTGGCGGTATAAAACTGACGATCTGGGTCTTGTGCAGATAGCGTATTCACCAATAGGCTACTGCTAAGAAAGATAACCAGCAAGCATAGTTTTCGATTTTTATGGCTTTGAAGAGAAAAATCAGCTTTTCGCATCATTAGATTTAGCTATTTTGATTTGCTACTCAATCGTTCCTTTTTTGAAAAAAGTTGAATTTTATTGAACTAAAACTAAAGTGAAACTGTAAATTTGCATACTTAGTTTTTTGGAAAAGAAAAATAGTTCTTAAAAAAGCTACATTTGGTCCCATAGCTCAGTTGGTTAGTAGCACCTGACTCATAATCAGGGGGTCCTTGGTTCGAGCCCAAGTGGGACCACATTACGCTGAATTAGATTGCTGATATTCAAGGAGAAACGCTAGAGAAAAATCCTCAGCAGTCATTTTAGCAGTTGTCCAAGAAAAAGTTAAGAATTTTCAGAGGTCAGGTACATTTGCCTGGCCTTTTTTGTGTACTCTCTCAGCACACATCTAAAGATACGTTTTTCCTGCCGCTTTAAATTTTTTGGTTCTTAGACCTAATTTTTTGGGTAATAAACTTGTGTAAAGTGTTCATTATAAACAATTTAAACAAATAAACAGCTTAAGCAAACAGGTGCAAGTACTTACCTACTCCTAAAGTTTTTTTCTATATTCCTCTTGGTATTTATCTTCTTAGAAAATCTAATTGTACATGCTTTTAATTGAAAAACTCAAACACACCGATACCAATCATTTCTTCCTAATTGCAGGACCTTGCGCCATAGAAGGAGAAACCATTGCCCTGAAAATTGCCGAGCGCGTACTTGAAATAAGCAATCGCCTGAAAATTCCTTTTATTTTTAAAGGCTCTTACCGCAAAGCCAATCGTTCTCGCTTGGATTCCTTCACGGGTATCGGAGACGAAAAAGCCTTGAAGATATTGCGCAAAGTCGGTACAACTTTTGATCTTCCTGTCACAACTGACATACACGCAGCGGAGGAAGCCGCAATGGCAGCAGAATACGTAGATATTTTGCAAATTCCTGCTTTTTTATGCCGACAAACTGCTCTTTTGGTAGCTGCTGCTAAAACAGGTAAAGCAGTCAGTATTAAAAAAGGGCAGTTCATGGGTGCGAATGCTATGCAATTTGCCATTAATAAAGTGACCGAATCAGGGAATGAGCGAGTGATGCTAATTGAGCGTGGTACCACTTTCGGATACCAGGATTTGGTGGTTGATTTTAGGGCGATTCCTCAAATGAGGTCCTTCCAAAAGCCCGTTATTTTAGACTGCACGCATTCGCTACAACAACCCAATCAAACGAGTGGCGTCACGGGTGGACGTCCCGCATTGATCGAAACAATTGCCAAAGCAGGTATTGCAGTAGGTGCAGATGGACTATTTATGGAAACACATCCAAGACCCCAAGAAGCGCAGTCAGATGCTGCCAATATGTTGCCTTTAGATCAATTGGAAGGCATGCTGGAAAGATTGCTGAAAGTGCGAGCAGCTGTGGTTTAGAGAGCATTGTTTACTTTGTTTATGCTGTTTATAGCCAACCTTTTGTAAAAGCTTAAATCTGAATGATCTTATTAGCGGATATTAGCGGATATTAGCGGATATTAGCGGATATTAGCGGATATTAGCGGATATTAGCGGATATTAGCGGATATTAGCGGATATTAGCGGATATTAGCGGATATTAGCGGGAAATAAATCAACAAAATACTAGCTCCTGTTACGCAAATAGTATCTTAGTCTATATTATTCGCTAATCTCTGAGATTGGTATGTTTTGAATTAGAGTGGCTTCGACACCCGACAATTTGTAAACAAGTGACACTTTGTGTCATTTGTAATTTGGTGTTTTGCGTAACATCAGATCCTAATTTAAAATATTGATAACCAGTTATCTAACTTTGTGTTCTTTGTGCCTTTGTGGTTAAATACCTAAGCACTCAAGTTGCAATAAGTCGAAAATCCGTTATAGTTTTTAATTGCTCAAAGTCTTTAGTCATGCCCAAAAAAAAGCCACCGCCGCCCGCTCCACAGAGCTTGAGTTTGAACCAGTCGCTGCTTAGTCCTTGCATCCAAAGTGATTGAATAGATTCGGGTATCATGGGCTGAAAATAACGAGATTGGAA
This sequence comes from Bacteroidota bacterium, assembly GCA_039201015.1. Classification (GTDB taxonomy): domain Bacteria; phylum Bacteroidota; class Bacteroidia; order Chitinophagales; family Saprospiraceae; genus JAAUTG01. Next base: position 13,896 of record JBCCRX010000078.1, read on the forward strand.
ATGGCTGATTTCGTGCATGAAATCGAATAGCAAAAGCGGCTGAGACTGAATCAAGGCACTGATCATGTTTTCTACCGAAGGCAATAAAATGGCTTCAACTTGACGACGATAATCATTGTTTTTGATTTGCGCCATAAACCAATTAATCAAATCAGAATGTGGTCTGGGAAAACCGACGTCCAATAAGAAAAATTGTAAGTCTGACCTCTGGTTCAAGGTCAAATCATCTAGTAGTTCAATCTTATCTCCCTCTAGCAATAATGTTTTTTGTAGATAGCATATTAGTGGATCCGTACCCGAACTAGTTCCATGAAAATGGGCTTCCATTTCAGCGAGTTGGGCTTTCAGAACATGAAAATCTGTACTTTTCTTTGTCGCATAAGCCTTGTAAGTAGCTGCGCACAAAGCCCCCGAGCTTCCCAATCCATATCCTAGCGGAATGCTAGATTCAAAAGCGATGCCTGATGCTACATCTGCTTTCATTTGCTGTACGTCTAGAGTGGATTTTAGGCTTTTTTGCTGTTCTAAGTATTTGAAAAAAGCAGTAATTCTAGGATCGGTTGGAGGACTTTTTTTACTCCATCTACCAGAAAAATGAGGAAAAGGCATCGCCAGCGCACGACCACCAATGATGACACTGTATTCACCAAAAAGAAGCAATTTTGCTGGATAGTGAAAGGTTTCCAAAATGTTTTGTTTGATGAACGCCTATTTCAAAAATGGATTGCTTCTTTTCTCCTTTCCAATGGTCGTGCTGCCCATGTGTCCAGGATAGACGATAACCTCGTCGGGTAGCACAAAAAACTGATTCCGAATGCTTTGCAGCAATGTATTTAGGTTACCACCTGGCAAATCTGTTCGACCAATACTGCCTGCAAACAAGACATCTCCAGCAATCAAAAATCGCGCTGCTTCGCAATAAAAAGACATACTGGCAGGCGAATGACCTGGTGTGAAAAGACATTTCAGACTAGTTGTTCCAAAATCAACGACTTCGCCCACCTGAATAAAGCGTCCAGGTGCGGGCGAAGGCTCGGGATACGGAATACCATACATCTTCGCAATTTGAGGAACCGCATTCAAAACAATCAATTCTCCTTCTGGAATTTCTAAATCTAAATCATAAGTGTCCGCTATAAATTTATTACCAAATACATGGTCAATGTGGCAATGCGTATTCAACAATCGAACAGGTTTCAGTTGATTACGCTGAATGAAATCGATCATTTCTGCTTTTTCCTCTACTTCATAGCAGCCAGGATCAATAATAATGCACTCTTTACTATCATCATAGATGATGTAAGTATTTTCCTGAAAAGGATTGAAAGTGAAGGATGTTACTTTTGTCATACTAGTAGTTGTGTCATGGTTTCATTGTGGTTATAAGCTACAATCGTACAATGCCACAATCGTACAATGTCTAAAGCGTATAAACCAAAAGCCCGTTTAGCATTCGGGGTTCGAACCAAGTGGATTTAGGAGGCAGTAAGTCACCTTCATTGACCACGGCTAGAAAATCTTTCATGCTCACAGCGGGTAAATAAAAGCCAATGCGGTCTTTTTCTTTATCCACGTGGGCTTTCATTTTTTTGACACTTGCTTCTAAACCACCAATGTAACGTACTTGATTACTTTTCCTTATATCATTGATTTCCATTACCTTACGCAGTATCCTCTGGTCTAATAAATAAGGATCAAGTTGCTCTACGATAGTGCTGCAACTCGCCAAAACTTCAGGACGCCAAATTAAAGCGTACCATTGTTTTCGGACATACATTTGTAGGCAATGCTTAGGCGGATGAATGAAAGGCATTGCTATTTTCCGAATGTCGCAAAGGATTTTCATTTCCTTCATAAAAGCCTCTAAACTTCGCTCTTCTACGCCGTCCACGACTCTATTGAAAGGCAAAATTTCAATCTGATCGGAGGAGAAAAAGGTGCAGTAGAGCGCAGCCGATTTTTTGTGTTCCTTTGCCCAACGCGCCATAACCGCCGTGCGATGATGTCCGTCTGCAATGTAAGTGCGATCTACTTTTTGCTCAAAAAGCTGCTCCAAACGACGAATCGCATCTTTGCCTTCCACCCGCCAAATCCGATGAACATTTTTTCCAACTTGAACTTCTAAAAAAATCTGATGACTTTCTTGAATACCGACAATCCAGCGCTCAATTTCATCCACTTTAGGATAAGTCAACACAATAGGTTTCACTTGAGCTTGCCTTTCCTCTAGGAGTTCTAATTGTTGCAATTCCTTAGCGACCAGCGTGGCCTCATGTCCTTTTATTTTTCCCGCTTCATGGTCTTGCATGGAAACCGTTGCTACGATTCCATTGTATGTTTTTCCTGTTTTTTTTTGAATCTGATAGACAAAAACGGCAGGAGTATCTACCTTTTTCAATAGACCTTGTTTTCGATAGAGAGTATATTTTTCCTTAGCATTGGAGAAGTACTGTTCTGTGGAGGAGATGCGCTCTAATAGAGGATATTGCAATCTCACTGCTTGTATTTGCATAGGACGCCGTTTTGGACTGCATATTTACAAAATACTGGCTAATTTTGCGCATATTTGGTGCTAAAGAAAGACAAACTAAAAGAATGCAAGTAGTCATTTACAGCAGAATTTTAAAAGACAAGGACGTTCCATTCGTACAAAATGTGTTCGATTGCTTGCAAGAAAAAAGCATTAGTACTTATGTGCACAGAGATTACTTGAATCAATTAAAAGGAAAAATTCAATTCAAAAAGGATGTTGCGCCCTTCGACAATCACTTAGACTTTAGTGTCCGCAGTATTGATTTTGTCATTTCTCTTGGCGGCGATGGCACTATACTAAATGCGCTAACCTTAATTCGAGACACGAGAGTACCTATTTTGGGTATCAATTTAGGGCGATTGGGATTTCTGGCAAGTGTAGAAAAAACCAAAATTCAACAATCTATTGATTTGATGATCAAAGGTTTATATCGAATTGATGAACGAAAATTGCTTCGCTTAGAAAGCAATCCGCCGCTTTTTGGCGCACTAAATTTTGCTTTAAACGATTGCACGATTTTAAAGCGTGATACCTCTTCCATGATTACGATACACACCTATATCAATGGTTCCTATTTGAATTCTTACTGGGCAGACGGACTGATTATTTCTACACCAACGGGCTCTACGGGCTATTCTTTGAGTTGTGGTGGACCGATTATTTTTCCACAATCAGGCAACTTTGTCATTACGCCCGTCGCACCACACAATCTGAATGTACGCCCGATTGTGATTTCGGATAACTCCATTGTTTCTTTTGAAGTGGAAGGAAGAGCCAATAACTTTTTGTGCACTTTAGATTCTAGATTTGAAAAAATTGACTCTACTTATCAATTAGCAGTGAAAAAGTGCGATTTCGTCGCGCGTTTGGTGCGCTTCCGAGATACGGGCTTCTTGAATACCATTCGAGAAAAATTGGTTTGGGGTATGGATCAACGGAATGATTGAAGGCGCATCAGCCTAAGGAATGTCGTAAGCTAGATTCACTAAATCCTAAAAATTTGGCAAATCCTCTCTTTTGATTTGCTAAATCTCAAAGATTTAGTAAATCTGTCTATCAAAGCGATATTTTGAGCACTTGTCTGCCTCTTGGCTGATACACTTATGATTGGAAGTATAAAAATCAAAATTGTTTGGATAATAATAAACATAGACAATTATTTAATGTTTGTTACCTTTGTATCTTTCTTACCGATTACAGTAGTGAATTTCACTATCACGTCAAGCATATTAAAACAGCTGATGAAGGCTGAACTAGCAATCTTATTGATCGCTAGCTAGCACTAGATTTAAGGGCTTTCTCCTAAAAGCAAGTAAAACTTAAAAAGAAATAGGTACCATACCGTTTTTTACAAAAAAACCAAGTCTTATGTGTTCTTAAACGTCCTTAAGTGTCTCAAAAAATATCCTATTTTGCAGTTTAGCCGCTACAAAATAGCGCATTGAATTTTATAAGAAAATCTTGTACTAAATTTTTTCCCCAAAAATACAGTGCGTAGTATCATTGTATTTTCAGCACTCCCCAAGCCGTTAGCTTGAACCTGATTACTTGAAAAAAATTCTTTATCATTCGTAATAAAATATAAGCGCAATGAAGTCCTATTTACTTACCATTATCTCACTTTTCTTTACCTATTTTCTTCACGCAAATGCAGGTTTTTTTGATTCTTTTGCCATTTTAAATGTAAATGGTGGAGGAAATACTTTTTTTGATCTAGGTGCAACGACTGGAAATACTGATTTTCAAGGTGCGAACATCGGCTCTTTTGACCCTGGCGCACAATCCTTGATTCTAGGTGGTCAATCCAAAACTTTCAAAAATAATGGGACGGATGTTTTTGGGGTTTCTATTTTTTATAGAATATATCCAGCAGGTGCGCCGTCAGGTGCTTTCGTAGAGATTCCTTATTCCTTCCAAACAAATATTGGAGTAGGAGGAGATCAGCAGTGGGGAACGGACGTTAATGGTGCAAATACGACAGACGGCGGCGTAGAAATATTGACGGGAACGAACTTAGTAGCAGGTAACTATAATTTGGAAGTTTTTGTAAAGGTCACCACAAACGGTGTCAATGCACCAATGGAGATATTCGATAGTAATGGCGGAGCAAATTACGTCGCCAATTTTACAGTGACCACTACGCTACCAGTAGAGTTGCTTGATTTTAATGCCAAAAGTACAGGAAAAAAAATCGTACTAGATTGGAGAACGGCTGCGGAGTTTAATAATAGCCATTTCGAGATAGAGCGCAGCACAAATGCAAAGACGTGGAAAATTATAGGAAAAGTTCAAGGTCAAGGAACAAAGTTGGAGCAGCAAAACTATCAGTTTTCAGATATTGAGCCACTTAAAGGAAAAAACTATTACCGCTTAAAGCAAATTGACTTCGACGGACAGTTTGAATACAGTTCTTCTATAGTAGCTAGGTTTGATATTCTAGCACAGCTAGGCTTTGATCTTAGTCCAAATCCAACTAATGGATCAATCAGCTACAGCACATTCGAGGATGATGCAATTCAATCCATTTCAATATATGATACCAATGGTAAGCTAATAGAAACAGTGAGAAATATAAACGGCTTTCTTTCTATAGACCACTTAGATAAAGGAATGTATATACTAATAGCAAGAGGCATAAATTCTCGCTATCGCCAAACAGTTATTAAACAATGACCTGATTCATTACCGTACATTTTTACTAAAATCCAATCGAAGACTTTTGAAGTTTGGTTTCAAGCTGAAGAGAAACGCTCAAAACAGTCCGAATCTTCATACAAGATCAAACTTCAAAAGTCTAAAATTCCGTTTTCAAAAAAGGATACGATAGCAAATGAATCGCTGGTTTCAAAGAGGTACAAAGTTAAAAAAATGAAGATTGCGTACCCAAAAGCCGCAAAAAGTTTTCAGCATGAGGCTGATAAGCTCCCATTTTTTGCCTTGATTAACGAAAAAATAGCTCGTTTTCAACACAAAGATCAAAATCCAAACAAGCTCTAATCTGTATCCTTTTTTTTTGTAAGATTTATCACTTGTTTGTGAGTAGCCCAAAGAATAATAATCTTATATGGTTCTGAATGATTTCATTTGGTCAGCATTATTTATGGAAGCTCACGTCTATCTTCAAATCATATGGGCGTCACGCCTTAGGCGGACAAGTCGAGCCCATATGATTTGATCAAGGTTTTTTAAAGGTAGAAGCGGCGAATTTCGCCGCTTCTCCCTTTAAAAAACCTTGATTCGTTTGGAAGGACTCGACCTGTCCGCCTCACCGTGTCCGCCTTAGGCGTGAGGCTGACGTCCTTCTAAACGAAAACAAACGAAATTTAATAGTTGG
>JBCCRX010000079.1:0-19748 GCA_039201015.1 Bacteroidota bacterium
CAAGCGTTTAAACAAAACCCTGAGAGTGGAATGTTTGAATTTACATTGGTTCAAGAGCCTTGATTTACTTAACTAAAGTATCCAAAACTGGTCCGTGGAATACAACACCCAAAGACCGCACCAAAATCTCAAGTATTGCACCCCTGATGAGTACGAAACTGATAACCAGATTTTCTATTATTGAGTGGTGGCTGCTTAGGGGAAGAGTACACCTAATCCAATACCTCCAATTTCAGACTTTCATTCAGCGGCTCGGATAGACAACCCCAGCCTTTGTCCGTTTTGTAGAGCAAGACCACATAATCGCCTGCGTGGTATTTGCCTGCTTTAAGGGTGAATTGTGCTTTTTCTTGTAATTCCTTAGTATTGGGGGCGATAAACCAATCTGTGCTGCCTTCGGGACGCTGGTACAAGGTATAGCGATAACCCGCTCGATCATAATTGTAAGCAATCGTCAATTCATCACCGACATGAATAGGGTCGTCGCCTACTATGCTGATGTCGTTTTTGTACTTGCAAGTCTTGAATTTACTGATTGGCAAGTTGGGACGACGATACTCAAAATCAGAAGGATTGGCTAGCAATTCATCCGATGCTTCCCAAGTAAAATTAGCATTGCTGGCTTTGGCGGCTGGCTCTTTTGCTTGCGTGCTTTTTTCCTGTGCTTGGAAAGCAATGGCATCACTTGTCGGTGCATCGAAACGGTCGTGATAGTCCAAAATTTCTTCAAAGCCATATTTCGGACCTTCTCCGATAACGTAGGCAGCTTTGCGATTGCCATTCGATGTTTTGACAACAACTTCATAATATTTCGCGCCCGCCGCACTTGGGTTAATCAATTCGTTGATTTTTGCGCCCGATTTATAGCCTTTCATCATCAGGCTCAACTGATTGGGTTTTTCGCCTGCCCAAATCGTATATTCACAACCTTCTTCTTGACAACACCTTGGACTCAACCAAGAAATATAAAGTGGCTCATCAGAACGCTGTAAATCATACACCAATTGCAATTCATTGATCTGCGTACAATTGGGGTCGCTGGCTTTCACACTCACTGGAGCGGCTTCGTCGGTGAAAGCATATTCTTCAGCGTAGGAAGTATTGTAGTTGGGTCGAGTGGCGGTGCTGTTTTCTTCTAGTCGATCAAAATTTGAATCGGCAGCTACCACTTCCCGTCCCTTAGATACGCTTGCTCGATAATCAGCGGCGGCGGCTCGCTCTGCGGCTTCCATTGCCATTCGATCTTCAGTTTCTGTGCTCTCTTTTCTGGTCACAGGCGGCGGTGGTGGCGGTGTGTTTGTTTGAGTAATACTTCTATTTTGATTTTCCGAACGAATCCAAAAGGCATTCACCAATTGCTCTTGTCCACTTTCGTCTTGGATGTAAGTCAATACATTAATCGGATGAATGCTACGGCTCAAATCTTGCGCATTCAATTCAATTTCAAAATCTATCTTTTCTCCTCGTGGTAGACTGAACGCCTCCAACGCAATATCTCGATAGCCAGGATATACGTATCTAACCACTACGTAGGGATTCCATTCTCCGCAAGGCGAATTGCTATCCAGTTGCACATAGCCCAATATTTTTCCACCGACTAAACTCGCATCGCCACGCACATAGCAAGTATCAGGCGCAGATTTAGGACTTTTTGCTAAAAAATTATACTGCTGTGGAACGTCTTCTTCTCTTTGAGCCGAGGCAGTTGCTTGCTCCCCAATAACAACACTTTCTCTCAATACTTTCACGACGGGTGTTGCGCAGCCTTTTCCCCATGCCAATACGCGCAATTCATGCTTTCCATTGGGCAATAAACAAAGTGGTTCAGTACGGGTGAGCGCGCCGCTTGCCGCCAAACGTTTTCCCTTTCCAAAAAGGCTTTGCCACTGCCCAAAAGTACCGCGATGTTCTAGTGCAAACTCCCATTCTTGCTCCACACTATTCTGAATTTTCAGCGCAGGCGTTTTCCCGTCTGGGCAGTAGCCGCTTCGATCCAAACTCAGCCGAATCCTAGGATTTTTGCAATTGGTATCAAGGTTATTTTCAGGAATGGTTTTAGTGGCAAATTCTTTTGGCGTGTTCTCCGCTGTGGTCGCATCCGTTCTACTTTCTAATTTATTGGCGAGTGCCACTTCTCTTTTTGGTGATTGGTATTGGTAGCCTTCTTGTATTAGTTTTGAGCTAAAAGCCTTGTTGATGAGAGCGTTCGAACGACGAAAATCCAACCCGAAGCCGTAGAAATGCCCGTTGGTCAATTGATCTACTCGAATATTGATTGGCTGACGATTGTATAGTTTTCGCATATCGCCCAATAAGCTCTTTTTACTTGGATTCAGACGATCATCGCCTCGGTCAGTCATCCAAAAAGAAGCCTCTAGTTCGTTTACGCGACTGTGCGTGTAATAAACTTCCAGTTCAAGGACGCCTTCTTTATCGGAAGGAATAATTTTTACTTGAAATTCGGGACTTTCTTTCTCGAATAAAGATTCAAGGGCATCTATCTGAGCAATAGAAAGACTAGCGCATCCAAAAAGGAACAGAACAACAGTGGTCAATGCTTTCATAAAAAATTAGAATTTGATCTATTTGTTAATTATTCGATCCAATGTAGTAGATCAGCTTAAATTACTGAACAAGTTGAAGTAAGTAAGGAAAATGAAGCAATAGCATGAATCAAACATTTCTATTCTTCATTTTGGGTACGGTGTGCGTGTGCCTTTGTCGGCTAGTGTCTTCTCTGTAAGATGTTAGCAAACAAAGATATATCAATTTTTCGTATTTATGCCTTTTTTATAATGCTTTGTGGTTTAGGAAGTTGTGTTTTTAACAGAGTATTAAAGGATTTTACTGATGCGATAATTTGCTTTTGGAGTCAGCCACGAATGCACGAATGCACGAATGCAAGTTTGATTTTTTCTCTCTCCGAGAGTCCTCTTCTGGTAAAATTTTATTTCATAAAACTTTACAAGAAGATTTTTTAAGTATGTTGATCCAATTATTTTGATTTTACATTTACTTCTTTGTGGATGTAATAAATTGATAATCAATTATATAAAACCTTATTTTTCTTTGTGCCCAGCAATTTCTTATTTAGGACTTAGAAATGTCATTTTTTGCTCCAAACTGCGAGAATAATCCCCAAACTTGGGCTCAAAAATGACATTTCTTGCTCCCCGATTGGTAAAATCTTCCACATGAGAAATTGCTGCTTCGTGCCTTAGTGGTTTAAATGGAGTGGACTACTTACTATATAATCAGAATCAAATTTTGTTTTTTTGAATTTCAAATTAGCAAAACCTAAAAGTAAAGTTTGAAAAACGAAAATCTTGGAAAAACAACTCAATTACATCATCCAACAGTATGATCGTTTAAAATACGCGCTTTTAGCAGCGCAAAACTTCGATAAAGGTCATTTTGGCTTTCCCGAAATCTATTACAAAATAATGGAAAGCGACCAAAAACGAATCAATGCTTTTCGTACTGCTTTTGATCGTATTGACTTAACCCACAAAGTTGTTTGTGAAGCAGGCGTGGGGCGTTTGGCTTTGAGCAAGCACTATTTACCAAAGGTCAAGAAAGCCTATTTGATTGAGAGCAATCCAAAGCTGTTTGACTACCTTCGAGCCGAAATACAAAAGCACAATTGGCAAGATAAAGTGGAACTAATTTTAGGTGATGCTCGCAATGTCGTGCTTCCTGAACCCGTAGATGCCATCATTGGGGAACTTATGAGTATCTACGCTATTAATGAATTGCAGGTCGAAATTTTTAAACATTTGCGGCAATTTCTCAAAGCGGACGGGCATTTACTACCCGAAAAAATCATGAATGTGGTTCAATTGGTGCAGACCGATTTTGAAGAAGATCACCGACACTATCCGCTGCTTTTGACGCGTCATCTACCGACGCAACTCTCTTTGCAAAAAATTCTGAATACCATTGATTTATACCAAATTAACGAGCTAGGATTTAGCGGCAGCATCACGATAACGCCCATTTTATCAGGCAAAGTGAATGCGATCTACATGCACTCTTTCGTACAAATTATAGAAAGCTGCAACTTCACGGGGACGGACAGTTTAATGCCGCCGACGCTTTGTCGATTAGAAAAAGAGGTAGCCGTAACAGCAGGAAAAACCGTGAAATTGTATGCCCAATTCAAATATGGCACTAGCCTTGACGAAGCGCAGTTTTGGGTAGAATGACATAACTATTTCAATAAATCTCCGTTGAAAAACAGGCGGATGCGTTACATTAATCTACAAGCCTCTCCACACACAAAACACTAGCAATGCAAAAACTTTACGGCTTCCTCTTTTTAGCCTGCTTATTGGCGTGTACTCAAAATACAAAAAACAATATTATAGAACCTGATAAGGAAAGAATGCCCGCTGCCCCCGAAAGTTGGTTGTACGAACAGCGCGCTTATCCCTTTGATAGCATCAATTATAGCGTTTACAATCAGGCATTTAGAACGGTGCAGTCCAAGCGAGCGGAAAATAATTTGGAGCGCAGAAAATCAAATGCTTCGGATTGGGAATTGCTAGGACCCACCAATGTTGGCGGACGCGTGACGGACATCGTTCTCAATCCGAATGATCCCAATATTTTCTTTGTTGGTACATCAGTCGGTGGCATTTTCAAAACAACAGATCGAGGGCAAAGTTGGAAAGCAGTTTTTGACAAAGCGGGGCGACTTTCTATTGGTGATATGGCGATTGCTCCTTCCAATACAAAAGTTCTATACGCGGGCACGGGGGAAGCCAATGCCACTGCCACTTCTGGTGCATTCTTTGGAGACGGTGTCTATAAATCTGTAAATGGTGGAAAGTCGTGGACAAATATGGGTTTAGAAAATTCACATCACATTGGGCGAGTGATTGTTAATCCATACAATGAAGACCATGTTTTGGTAGCAGCGGCGGGTAAATTATATGACAAAAATGAAGAACGCGGCTTGTACGAAAGCAAGGACGGCGGCGAAACTTGGCAAAACCTACTTTTTGTCAGTGATTCCACGGCCTGCATAGATGTTGCGATGCACCCAACAGATACCAACACGATTTATGCAGTGACCTGGGAACGTCTGCGCCGACCTTGGCAACGCACTTACGCTGGGCCAACTTCTCGCATCTACAGAACGCGCGACGGTGGTAAAAATTGGGAAATTATCATGAGCGGATTGCCTGCTATCCATCACGGTAGAATGGGCATTGCCATTGCGCCTTCCGAGCCAGATGTTTTGTACGTAAGCATCACCGAAAACAGCATTACCAACAGCTTTAATGGCTTATACAAAAGCATCAATGGCGGCGATAATTGGCGACGCACAAGCGACTTTTTTCTAAGTGGTATGTATAGCAATTTTGGCTGGTTCTTTGGGCAAGTTCGCGTTGATCCGCGCGACGCCAATCGCGCTTATGTACTAGGCGTAGGCCTGTTTCAGACGAACAATGGCGGCAGGGCATGGAATCGCATTGCACAAGGCGTTCATGTGGATCAACATGCCTTGGAAACGCATCCCAAAGATTCCAATATGGTCGTTTTGGGCAATGACGGCGGTGTTTATATTTCTTCGGATCATGCTAGTACTTGGACACATTTGAAAAATCTACCAATCACACAATTCTATCAATGCGAAGTCGCGCAATCGCTAGACAATCGCTATTTTGGAGGTACACAAGACAATGGAACGATTTTTTCACGAGAAGGAGAAATATCAGACTGGTCAGAAATTTTGGGTGGCGATGGCTTCCACGTCATCGTTGATCCAGAGAACCCAGAAATCGTTTACGCAGAATATCAATGGGGCAATCTTTTCCGCTCCGTCAATGGTGGACAAAGCTTTCAGTGGGCTTTGAATGGGGTGAACAGCAGCGACCGCAACAATTGGAATACACCGATTGCTATTGACCCTAATAATAGCAACGTACTCTACTACGGAACGGATCGCCTGTATCGTTCTACTAGCCGCGCTTCTTCTTGGGAGGCAATTAGTGGTGACTTGACCAAAGGGCCACATCCAAGTGGTACTAGGCGTTTTCGCACTTTGACCACGATTGCAGTTGCGCCTAGCGATTCCGAGGTGATTTACGTTGGAGCAGATGACGGCAATGTGCAAATGACCAGCAATGGCGGGGACACTTGGCAATTGATTTCCAGTGATTTGCCAGAACGATCTATCACAGGCATAGCGGTCGATTTTGAAAATCCAATGAAGGCTTATGTCAGTTTATCGGGCTATCGGAACACCGATTATCTGCCGCATGTTTTTATGACCACCGACGGTGGCACGACTTGGGAAGATATCTCAAATGGTCTGCCCGAAGTACCCGCCAACGATGTTATTATAGATAATGAAGCTCCGAATACACTTTATCTCGCCACCGATTTGGGTGTTTGGAAGCAAGAGGATAGAACGCGCGATTGGGAAATCCTTGGACAAAAAATGCCCGCAACGGTCGTGACGGATTTGGTTTTGCACCGAAAGAAAAGCGAATTGATCGCCGCTACTTTTGGGCGTTCGCTTTATAAATATGCCTTGGATGTCACGCCGCCCGATTTTCCAGAATTGGATACCACCAATATTTTTCCCTTGACCGTTTACCCAAACCCAATCCAAGAGGAAGCAAAGGTGCGCTTTGAATTGGAGCGAGATCAGAAAGGACAGACGAGCATACGCGACATTCAAGGACGCGTGATTGAAATGAAAAATAACCTACAATTTTATAGTGGAGAAAATACATTGAATATTGATGCAGCGGTCTTCCCAAATACAGGAGATTATGTATTTACCGTGATAGCGGGTCGGAAAAGATCATCTGTTTTGTTGAAGGTGGTGGAGTGATTTTTGGATATAGATTCTTGTGATTGGCCTTTAGAATAATGCTATAAAACAAAGAATCCGAGCAAATCATAAATCAAATAAATCATAAATCATACATCTGTCTAATTTTGCCCTGTATTGCAGATGTATGATTTATCTGATTGACGATTAACGATTGATGATCTGTCTAACAGCTAACAACCAATAGTCATTTGTCCCCTTCAACCTTCCTCCTCAAAAGCCAAACGAATCCGTTCCCAAATCAAATTCGATTCATAACCTTTTTGGAAGAGATATTTGGCGATTTTTTGTTTTTTGATATAGCTAGATGCAGCACGAATTTGTTGGCTTTTCTTTTCAATTAAATCGTCTATTGTTTGCAAATACTCCGCTTCTTCTATCTCTTCCATGGCTTTTTTGAAGCAATAAGCAGAAATATCTTTCTGCTTCAAAGCTTGCTTAATCTTTAGTCGTCCCCACTTTTTGTACCGAAACTTTCCGCGCGCGAAAGAACACGCAAAACGCATTTCATCCAAGAATTTTTCTTCTATCAATTCTACGATAACTTCTTCTAAATCATCACCATAGATGCCTAAATCTAGCAATTTTCGACGCACTTCCTGATGGCAGCGATCTTGATAAGCACAGTAGGCTTGCAGCTTTTGCAAGGCTTGCTCTTTGGTGATGTATTTCTTATTTTTTCTCTCCAAGATTAAAAAAATTAGTGTCTCTCTGCTAAATTTAGCGTCTGTAAGGTATCTTCTTCATTCTTAACAAAACAAAAACGTAAGAAAAATGGATTTAGAATTTAATGTCGAGAAGTTTTCTGACATGCTCATTGCCTATGCTCCTATGGTTTTAGGTGCTATATTAACTTTGATTATTGGTTTTTGGATCGCTAATAAAATAGCGAGCATGGTTAAAAAGTTGATGTCCAAGCAAGATATAGACCCTTCTGTCCAAGGTTTTTTGGCTTCTATTGTCGGTGCTGGTTTTAAAGTCATGGTGCTAATTGCAGCGGCAAGTATGTTTGGTATCAAGACGACTTCCTTTATTGCTATTTTTAGTGCTTTGGTCTTCGCTATTGGCTTAGCTTTGCAAGGTAGTTTGGGTCATTTTGCAAGCGGTGTACTCATCTTAATCTTTAAGCCTTACAAAGTAGGCGATTTAGTGAATATCGGAGGCGGGCAAACAGGAACCGTCAAAGAAATTCAAATATTCAATACGGTCTTGGCTACTTTAGATAATAAAAGAATCATTATTCCTAATGGCGTGGTAACGAGTAATGTCATTACCAATATTTCTGGTCAAGGAACGATTGGTGTAGAGCTAACTTTTGGCATTGGTTACGGTGATGACATTGATAAAGCCAGAGCAATTATTTTAGAAACAGGCAAGGCTTGTCCTTGGATTTTGGATGATCCTGCACAAGGCGTCGTCGTAGCTGAACTAGCCGATAGTTCTGTCAATTTAGCGACTCGTCCGTTCTGTAAAAGTGAAAATTACTGGAAAACTTTCTTCTACATGCAAGAAAACGTGAAGAAAGGATTCGATGCACAAGGTGTCAGTATTCCATTCCCACAATTGGATGTGCATACTGATCCTGCTTAATCGTTGATTAGAATATATATACTTCATTCGGGATAAAAAGAACCCTTTTATAAGTAGCAATTTTGGTGATTTGTTTATTTGGTGATCTGGTGAGCAAGCGTTCACCGTATCACCAGATTACCAAATCTTGTCCGCCTCAAGCGCGATCACCAATCATCAAATGCACTTTTTTATACCACATGCAGTATAAACAAACTACTTTTTAGGAGGTGCTAATTTTAGCATCTCTTTTTTTTGTCCTAATTTTTCGCTCCTAATAAATATAGGCTTACTTTGTGATTTAGGATATTTCATCTCAGATTCAATATCACAAATCAAATCAAATAAATGAAACCATACATTGTCGGCATCACGGGAGGCAGCGGCTCGGGAAAAACTAGTTTTATTGATCGAATCCGAGAAGCCTTCACGGAAGAAGAACTCTGTGTGGTATCGCAAGACAATTATTATTTGCCAATAGAAATGCAAGCCAAAGATCGAAATGGAGTAGAGAATTTTGATTTGCCTTCTTCTTTTGACCACGAAGGCTTCTATGAAGACATGCTGCGATTGATCAAAGGAGAAAATGTGACCAAAGACGAATACATTTTCAATGATCCTAGCGCGATACCAAGCAAAATTACTTTCTATTCGGCGCCGATTATACTGATCGAAGGGCTGTACGTCTTTCACACTAAGAAAATGCGGGATTTGATAGATTTGAAGGTTTTTGTACACGCCAAAGATGAATACAAAATTATTCGTCGTATCATACGCGATCAAACTGAACGCAATTATCCCGTAGAGGATGTGCTGTATCGCTATCAACACCACGTGATGCCCAATTTTGAGCAATACATCAAACCGCATTTGGACAAAGTTGATCTGATTGTCAACAACAATGAACACTTTGAGCAAGCTTTTAGAGTTTTACAAGGCTTTTTGCGCAACCATCTGCGCGAATGTAGAGTAAAAAATGCAGGGATATAGTGGGGAATATTTGAGTGTTGGAATGTTCGAGTAACACTCAATTATATCGCGATGACACCATAAGTACTCTGCCCTATTTATATTGTCAAAAAAAATGTATAATAGATTGACTTTGAGTGAATTACTATCCGAAATCCGACATCATAAATCCGACATTGTACTTAGAACCATAATCTACAACAAATAGAAGCATTAATCACCCTTTTATGAAGGCATTATTTACATTGATATTTTTTCTATTTCTCAGCAGCGTCGAAGCGCAGTTCAGGGATTATTGGGGCGTGGCGGGTGGCTCTTTGCAAGCCTCCTTTCGCAATGATAATGTGAATACCTTTACGGATATCAACTTGGATTTGCATTTGGGAAAATTCCTTTCTCCAGAAGTATTACTGGGCGCGGGCTTACAGTTAGGAACGGAAATCAGGCAAAATTTAGAGGATTCAGAAGATCGCTTTTCGACTTCTGCTACAGGGCTAAATGTCTTTTTGCAGTACTATTTTCACGAAACAGACCGTTTGGCATTCTACGTTCGCCCAGCGATTTCGGCAGCAAAACTATACAATACCGAAGATGCGGTGGGCTTGGGCAGTTCAGGCGATCGAATAGATTATTTTAGAGGAGCCATTGGTGGTGGATTCAACTTTTTTGTCAATAAAAACGTATCGCTTACTACCAATGTAGATTTCAGTTTATTTGAACGATTGACCACAACTGATCTTAGTTTGACGGGCGATGTCAAACCAGAGTTTCGCTTGGGTTTGCAGTTTTTCTCCAGCGATTACGATGCCAAAAAGCAAGCCAATAAAAACAAAAATGGCATCGCGGTACTGGCTGCCGAATCATGGAACATCGGTGGTGATTTTCGTCTAGACAACCGAATGGTTGGTGGAAAAACGCTAACGATCTCGCCTTCCATCGCCTACTTTTCTTTGAAAAACCTCTCTATCGGCTTTGAATTTTCGGGTATTTACAACCTCAGCGACAGCACCAATCGCGTAGAAATCACCCCTTTCATGCGATACCACATCCCTGTTCAGCAGAACTATTTGTTCATAGAAGGGGGCGCGGGTTTTGGTGCCAGCAAATTGCCAATCACCATAGACGGCCAAGATACTTTCGATATCTTTACGGATTTGATTGTGGAAGGAAAAGTAGGTTTGGGCTTATTTCTATCCAAGTACACAGCACTGCACGGCGGACTGCGCTACCAGTACATCATTCCATTTGAGGGTGAAATCAATACCGATAATTCCTTTTTTGATATTGGGCTAGAGATTGGCATACAGTATTATTTTGCTTCTAAGATTGTGAGTGAAGAGCGGATATTAGATTAATAACTGATGTTAGGCAAACGACCAAATTGCAAGTAGTACAAAGTGCTATTTGTTAAGTACTTCTACCTATTTGTTTAAGCTGTTTATTTGTTTAAATTGTTTATAATGAACACTTTACACAAGTTTATTGCCTAAATAATTAGGTAGAACTACTCATCACTTTTTGTGATTTCAAATTTTAATTAGGGCTGTACAAAGTTCTGTTTTCATTAACATTTTACTCGAGAATAGCCTGAGTCAATGTCAGAAAATCGCTCAACAAGTATGCTCCGTAAATCGCTTCGGACGGAAACACTAATTTTCAATTTGGCGATCCTATTAATGTATGATAGGATAAATTTACTAGATCTTCAAGATTTGTCAAATCGAGTGTGGTGATTTGCTAAATTTTTAGAATTTAGTAAATCTAGGTTGCGACATTTTGAAAATTGGTCTGCCTCACCACGTCCGCCTCACCGTGTCCGCCTTAGGCGTGAGGCTAATGCACCCCGATGTATGAAGATATAGGGTGAGTCCAAATAATTTTTTATGAAATTCAAATTCGATCATAATCAAGATTACCAATTGGCAGCCATAAAAGCGGTGACAGATGTGTTTCAAGGACAGCCACTGGCAAAGGGCGATTTTCAGCTTTCTATTGGACGAGGAGAAGGAATTTTTTCGGCTCAAATGCAAAGTGAAAAGGGCTTTGGTAATCGTTTGCTGATTGATGAGGAAGTGGTCTATCAGAATGTGAAAGCCATACAAGCGGCACACCACATTCAAGCAGCATATCCGCCTAGTTTCAAAGGCAAAAACTTTTCTATTGAAATGGAAACGGGGACGGGAAAAACCTACGTTTATTTACGTTCTGCCTTTGAATTGAATGCTAAGTATGGCTTTAAAAAGTTCATTATTGTAGTGCCTTCCGTCGCTATTCGAGAAGGCGTTTTGAAGTCCATTGAAATCATGGCAAGCGACTTTCAAGCCCTTTACAACAATGTGGTTTTCAAGCATTTTGTATTTGATAGCAAACAACTGAACAAAGTGAAAAGCTTTGCGATGGGCAATGAGTTTCAGATCATGCTAATCAATATTGATAGTTTCAATAAAAAGGCAAATAACGTCATTTATCGCGCCAATGACCGCATGAATGGCTTTCGACCCGTAGCATTTATCCAAGCTACCCATCCGATTGTCATTATCGACGAGCCACAAAATGTAGAAAGCGATAAAGCAAAAAAAGCACTTCTGGAACTGAATCCACTTTGCACTTTGCGCTATTCCGCCACCCACAAAGATCGCTACAATTTGGTTTATTCTCTTGACCCAATAAAAGCTTATCAAAGAAGGTTGGTGAAGAAGATTTCGGTCGCCTCTACCCTATCAGATGACGATCCCAATACCGCTTTTGTGAAGCTGGAAAAAGTTACTAATAAAAAAGGACGGATTTCGTGTACGCTTGCTTTTTACAAACAATTTAAAGAAGGCGCGAAACTTACAAAAGCGACGTTCAAGCAAGATGATGATTTATTTGAAAAGTCGGGTAAACGAGCAATATATCGCGATAACTTTATTGTGACGGAGATCAATACGCGCCCCAATATGGAATACGTCAAATTTGCCAATAACATTCGATTGAGGTTGGGAGAGCAAAATGGCGGCGCAAGAACAGCCATCGTAAAGGAACAAATTCGAGCTACCATAGCAGCGCATTTTCAGAAGCAACTGCAAGTCGAAGGTCGAGGAATCAAAGTGCTGTCTTTGTTCTTTATAGACAAGGTGGATAACTATCGCATTTATCAAGAATCGGGCTTTAAGTTGGGGCAATACGCTAAGTGGTTTGAGGAAATTTATACAAAAATAGCCAATGATTACTACAATTTATTGGAGGCAGATATACTGCCCGCTACCGACGTTCACAATGGCTACTTTTCTAAGGACAAAAAAGGAAAATTGAAGAATACTTCGGGCAGTACTAGGGCGGACGAAGATACTTACAGCTTGATTATGCGCGATAAAGAACGACTGCTTCGTTTGGACAATCCACTTCAATTCATTTTTTCGCATTCGGCACTTCGAGAAGGCTGGGACAACCCCAATGTCTTCCAAATTTGTACCTTAAACGAAACAAAATCAAGTTTGAAAAAACGCCAAGAAATTGGTCGAGGCTTGCGGCTGCCTGTCAATCAGAATGGAGAACGGGTGAAAGACGAGGACATTAATAATTTGGTAGTCGTAGCAAATGAAAGTTACGAGGACTTTGCTAAAAATCTACAAAAGGAATTTGAAGAAGATACGGGTTATGTCTTCGGGCAACTTCCTTTTGATGCTTTTGTCGGTATCCAATATATCGATAAAAATGAAGAAAAGCAAGTACTGACAGCTAGCCAATCTAAAAGTATTTGGGAGCATTTTAAAGCCCAAAAATACATTGCCGACGACGGTAAAATTCTAGAGCAATTTGATGTGGCAGTGGAAAATCTGACCTTTACCATTCCCGACGAAATAGAAGCACCGCCGCTCCTTATTGCCCAAACGGTGGAGCGATACAAACTGAACAATTTGGTCAAAAAATACAAGGCTCCCAAAAAAGTAAAACTCAACAAAAAAGTCTATCTCGACCCTAAATTTGAGCAATTTTGGAAAGCGATCAATAGCAAAACGATTTACAGCGTTCAATTTGATACTACTGAATTGATCGAAAAAGCCGCAAAAGCGGTTCAAAATATGGACAAAGTACTTGCTCCTAGATTGCGAACCCTAACGGCAGATTTGGACATCAATACAAGCGGCGTAGATGCTCAATTGGTAATGCAAGGACAAGCTCAACATCTTCCTGAAATCAAATACGTTCCTGATATATTGACTTACATTCAAAACAAAACGGAGCTGACTCGCTCTACGATTCATCAAATTTTGAAACAATCGGGGCGTCTAGATGACTTTCTCGTTCATCCTCAGCAGTTTATGGATCAATCCGTTAAGGAAATCAAAATGATTATGAATGATCTGATTATTGAGGGAATTGTCTATGAAAAACTAGAAGGTATTCAATATGAAATGAAACGCTTTGAAGTAGACGAGCATAAGTTATTTTATCCAGAAGATCGCATCATCCCCAGCGATAAATCGGTCTATGATTATGTGCTTTGGGATAGCAATGTAGAAAAGCGCTTTGCATTGGACTTGAATAGCAGCCAACAAGTCAAATTTTTCATCAAATTACCCAATTGGTTCACCATTGATACGCCTGTCGGTAAATACAATCCCGATTGGGCAATTCTGAAACAAAACGGTAAAGTGGTTTATATGATCCGAGAAACCAAAAGCACCAAAGAACAAATGAAGCTTCGAAGGGCGGAAACGGATAAAATACGCTGTGGTAAAGCGCATTTTGAGTGTATCGGTGTAGATTATGATGTGGCTCTTAGCGTGGAAGATTTCTGGGAGTAGTTTTAGTTGGAATGCAATCAATTTCAGAAAATAGCGTTTTTTCATCCTCTAAGGAATGAAAAAACAGCATATTCTTGAATCTATTCAATTTTTATGGAACAACAAGAAAAGACATTGTGGGAACGACTGAAATATACTTATCGTCTTATCATTATGAACGATGAGACCTTCGAGGAAGTTGGGTCTTATCGTTTGTCTTTACTTAACGTATATGTCGTATTGAGCACGATTGTGGTGGCAGTCGCGCTTATGATGTGGATGCTAATCATCTACACGCCGCTCAAACGCTATATTCCTGGCTATTCTGGCGTCAGTGAAAACACAGAATTGATCGCAGACTTGGAAGCACAGGTGGCTCTTTTGGAAGAAGAGCGCAAAAATAGAGATTTCTACATCGACAATATCAAACGTATTTTGGCGGGCAATGTAGAATATGCAGAAGATGTGCAGCAAGAACCGATTGCGGAACTGGATGCAGATGCACACATAAACGCAGACGAAAATGAGCGAAATCTTAGAAAGCAGGTAGAAAAGGAGGAAATGAAAAGCTTAAGTATCATCCGCGCCAATCAATCGCCTTCCAAACCTTTGGAACAATCCTACTTTATCACACCCGTTTTGGGAGAAGTGATAAAAGGATTTGATAAAGACCAGCGGCATTTCGGTACGGATATAGTCGCACCTAGTAATACGCCGATCAAAGCCGTTATGGACGGTCGGGTCTTTTTTGCCGATTGGACGATGGAGACAGGCAATGTCATCGGGATTCAGCACGCCAACAATCTCGTGACATTCTACAAGCACAATTCTATGCTGCTAAAAGAAGTCGGTAATTTTGTGAAGGCAGGAGAAGCCGTAGCGGTCATTGGAAATACAGGCACAAAGACCAGCGGACCACATTTGCACTTCGAACTTTGGCACAATGGAAAAGTAATAGATGCGGCAGAGTACTTTACGTTTTATTAAGATTTGTTAAGTATAATTGTATCAATAGTCCGTGCAATTTTTGAACCACAAAGGATACAGAGAACACAAAGATCTGATATTTAAAGACTTGCACTTCCGTCATTTTATCCTGTAATATTTTGACTATCAATTGCTTATCAATTATATAAGGACTATTGCAGCAATTTCTTATTTAAAATTTAGAAATGTCATTTTTGCTCTAAACTACAAGAATCATTCCCAAACTCGGGTTGAAAAATGACATTTTTCGCTCTCCGATTGCTCAAATTTCCCACAAGAGAAATTGCTAGGACTCCTAGGGTTTTCGGCTCTAAATGATTTCATTTGGTCAAGTATCTTTCTAAAGATACTTGACCAAATGAAATCATTTAGAGCCATTAATTTTAACTTGGAAAGCCATTCTGGACGTGAATGTATTTCTCAGCCGTTGCTACATTTTCCAGACTATCATTTACAGCACTTGAACTACACTGCCAATACATCTGCCATTTTCAGTAAATCACGATTGAGTGGCTTTTGCTGGGTAATGGCATCTTCAAAAGAAGTTTCTACTACCTCGTTGTTCACGATGCCTAGTGCTACATTTTTCTTTCCTTCTAGCAACTTCTCTACTGCTTTAAATCCCAATCGACTCGCCACTAAACGATCCATTGCTGTGGGAGAACCACCTCGCTGCAAATGTCCAATGATGGAAACTTTTGAATCGTAATAATTGAATTTTTCTTTTACTTTTTCCGCAATTTCTATCGCACCGCCATTTTGATTACCCTCCGCCACAATAACGATACTGAATAATTTTTTCCGCTTTGCTCCTTTTTTCAATAAACCACAAAGAGCGTCTATACTAGTTTCTGTTTCTGGCACTAGGATGGCACCCGCACCACCACCGACTCCCGTACTCAAAGCAATGAAGCCCGCGTGCCTACCCATTACTTCCACAAAAAAAAGACGGTTGTGAGAATCAGCGGTGTCTCGAATTCGATCTACAGCTTCTATTGCTGTATTGATTGCTGTATCATAACCAATCGTGTAATCAGTGCCGTAAATGTCATTGTCTATAGTACCAGGTAATCCAATGAAGGGAATGTTGTATTCTTCAGAAAAAATATTCGCACCTGCATAAGTACCATCTCCTCCTATGGCAACACAAGCGTCTATATCATGTGCTTGCAAAGATTCATAAGCTTTGGCACGACCTTGTGGCGTCATAAACTCTTTGCAGCGCGCGGTTTTCAATATTGTACCACCACGCTGTATAATGTTCGCGACGTCTCTGGCTTCTATTCGATTAATATCATTGTTCACCATTCCCTGATAGCCTCTTTTAATCCCATAAACGTGTAGCTTATAGTAAGCTGCCGTCCGGACGACTGCTCGCAATGCTGCGTTCATTCCTGGCGCATCGCCGCCCGACGTAAATACCGCAATTCGTTTTATATCGCTCATAGTTTTTTCTTGCTTAAACCTACTTCATACAGAGTAATTTTCCATAGACGTAAGAATCACTTCTAGTGCGACTAGTCCAAATTACTTACCTATATTTTCCATGCTGAAACTATTGTCATTGCTGCAATCTAAATAGGTAATTATTTAACGATTGTACAACTAGACACTTCTTTAGCAATCAAGGAAGGTGAAACAATTAAATCAGCCTAAGACGCATTTTTGTGCGAAATAATAAAAATTCTAGCTTTTATGAATGCTCTAGCTGTGGTTTTTTTTATCGGTGAGCAAAAAGGAGAGCTTGATAAGCCTTTTGGATGTAGGCATGTACGAAGCTTCAAAAATCTTTGAAAATAAATTCCAAATAGCTCTTCGGATCATTCAACAAGTATCCTCATCACGCCTGAGTTTTTCTTATTCCAGCAGCTTCCGAATCGTGAACGCAACGGGCGTTTCTCCTTCGATTGACATTAAGCCAAGACCTGGTGCATAGGCTTGGTGTTCAAGACCAACTGCCTCGGCTCTTTCTTGCAGGGCAAGCACATGAAAAGGGTGGTGATAAAGTTCTCCTTCATTAGCGGGTGGTTGGGCACTACCTGGATTGAAGGCATAAATTGCAGCATCTTCTTCGCTCATTAACTGTAGCATATCGACACGTTCTCGGTAGTCGATCATTTCGGCTTGGTAGAGTTCGGATACATCTTCTACGGGATAAAAGCTACTCAATGCTTCCACATTTTCTTCGTTTTCCGTCAGACTAAAATTGAAAGCTCTGAAAATCTCTTCCCATTGCAGCAAATCATAGCTTGCTTGTGTGCCCAAAGCAACTGCAGATTGAATTCTCGTGGACATGCGATCTATGGGATTTCTGCTATTCAGCACCGCCATATCATCGTGGGTTGCTAGCCAAAGCGAAGCACCCGCACCTGCCGAAACGCCAAAACAAGCAATCCGTTTAGGATCAATGTTGAAGCTTTTAGCATGATAGCGCAAAAACTGAATGGCGCGTTTGCTGTCTTCTAGCGATCCCAAAACACCATTGTTGGTTTGTTCTAAAAAACGATAATTGATGCTCGCAAAAGCAATACCTGCGGCAAGGAATTGCTCAATATCGCGCTCAAAACCATAGGCTTCTTTTTTGTCTCCACGCACAAAACCACCCGAATGAATAAATACTACCAAAGGCGTTGGTTCCGCTTTTGCTAATGTAAAAATATCAAGGACGTTGCGCTGGTGCTGTAAGCTGTAAGGAATATCGGCGGCGAAGCGATAATCAATTGCTCCGTCAATATTGTTGATGGGAGCAGTGGTATAATTAAGTGCTAGAAAAGCGGGCGCATTTCTTTCCGTTAGCGCATCCAAAGGGTCGGGTAAATCTGCTCTATTGCAAGCAGTCAGTAAAAGCGCAAAGCATGCGCAGTAAGCTAAAAACTGTAATCGGATATTCATGTCTGATGTTGTGTGTGTTAATGGGCAAGCCGCATATATATCGAATTATTGTAACGTTAAATTCGCGCTAATCTTGTGAGCTTGGGTGCTTTAGGTGAAAAAAAGTTGGAAGTGAATTTAGAAAGAAAATAGTTGATATTTCTAGATCGTCAGTTAAAAAAGTAGCATCATCCTAGTTGAAAGTAGGACTTTTGAAGTCATACCATCAACTTCATATCACTTTTCAATCTGATTGTCTATCACACGCCGACATTTCCTATTGCGTGCATTTATTTCTTTTTTTTTTGCAAAAAAAGAGGTCTTTAGTAAAGGATAAAATTCTTGAAATTTTGCTTTTTTCCTAAAGACCCTTTGCAGAGATTTTTGTTTCCTTCCGAAAAAGAGACCCTAATTTTTCTGATTGTAACGTTTTGCGGTGAAAGAAAAAAGTCTCCAAAAATCAGCAAACCCAGCGGTTTTCCGCGCCTTCGGCGCGAAAATTCTTTTGGCAGGAGAGAGGAATCGGCGGTTTTACCACCGATTCCTCTCTCCCGCCTGAAGTTCCCTTCGCTGCGTCAGCAGCGAAGTATATGGAATTTCAACACTTAATGAGACGCTATTGCAGCATTTACTAATCACCGCATTCCGTTATAATCAGTAATTTTTGTACAATTAGACTAGAAAGCGTCTATTGACAAGATTTAAAGTACTCTTTGGATAAGCTATAGAAATGTTTTTTCTGTTTGTATAAAATCCATACGGCGTCGCCATTCTTTGAACATCAGTAGCACTGCCAAGAGGAGATTCATGAACCAAAAAGCTTTGGGTAGCATCGCTAGAAAACTACTTGCGGTGAGGCTGGGTAAAAGTGCGAGTGCACCGATCAATAAAATCGTAGCATACTGCCCAAAGTATAGGTATCGCAATTTGGTTTTTTTACTGAAATACAGGGTAAAAAAGTACTTAAACACAGCAGCCCCAACATCATCCAAATCATGGGAAATGCTACAATCCTACTGAAAATGGCATAGATTATGAAAGCTGCTAATATACTGGCTATCAAATAATGAGATCGAAATTTCAGGTTGAAATCGGGCGTACAGTCGAATCCGTTGTTGCAGCCTTTTTTACCTACAATCAAGCGACGGTTGTAGGAAATTAATTGGTAGAGCCAATAAAAGAATGCGTGAACAAAAGGAATGCGCATGAGGGTTTTCAAGAAAGGCAGTTTACTTTGAAGCACTTCTACCAAGCTATCCAAACCATAGAGCGTATCTCCACCTTTTAGGTCTAAAAGTGGAATTTCGTGTTTGCTGCGGATTTGATCTATTCGCACCAAATCTTCTTGCTTGACTTCAGAAAAAGCGATTCTTTTTTCCAGCAATTTGCTTTTCACGAACAATCCAGTGTACCATACGCACAAAGGACAATTGTCGTCATAAATGAGTGCTTTATTCATGATGCTTGTTTTTTGATTGTATGCAATGTAATAAAATTTTCAGAACTTTCAAAAATTTTTGAAAGTTATTTTACGGTGCATTCCTCTTGAGCGGGTTTTTCTTACAAAAGCTTTCTCGCCACGAATACACGAGTACAGGCTCTAAATGATTTCATTTGGTCGAGTATCTTTAGAAAGATATCGCCAACTATTAAATTTCGTTTGTTTTCGTTTAGAAGGACGTCAGCCTCACGCCTAAGGCGGACACGGTGAGGCGGACAGGTCGAGTCCTTCCAAA
>JBCCRX010000080.1:0-19645 GCA_039201015.1 Bacteroidota bacterium
GACAAGATATTTTTGTGCTAATGGAGGCAGAAAAATCGCAATCCGCCTTAGGCGGACATAAGACTTTTTCTAACGAAGAGTAGCGCAAAACCTGTTCGCCTAAGGCGTAAAGATGAAGTCAAGAATCTGAGGTTATTTGTGTGTCGTTCCTATTACACAAAAATAGCAAATCGCTGACTTTTTTACTCGAAAAAAACAATTCCTCCCTAGTGTGCCCTAACTTTGCCTGCCAATCAATTCCTACAGTGCTCATGAAAATATACTACAAAGATGTCTTCAATTTTATCTCCAAAATAACGCTTCGTCGCGCCTGGAATGTGCTTAGAGTTGTGTCTTCTTTTTATCTGACTAAGTGGAAGAAAAGCCCAGTACAATGGGGTATGCCGTTTACTATTTCACTTGAACCGACCACTTCTTGCAATTTACGCTGCCCAGAGTGTCCAAGTGGTCTGCGTGCCTTCACGCGCCCAACGGGTCATCTCAAAGAAGACTTTTTCAAATCAACTATAGACGAACTTTACAAAGAACTGCTCTACTTAATTTTCTACTTCCAAGGCGAGCCTTACATCAATCCTAAATTCTTAGACATGGTAAAATATGCCCATGACAAAGGTATTTATACGATTACTTCTACTAATGGACACTTTTTGAATGATAGAAATGCGAAAAAAACCATTGAATCTGGTCTGGATCGTATGATTATCTCCGTGGATGGTACCACACAAGAAGTCTATCAGAATTATCGAAAGGCAGGCAAACTAGCGAATGTACTAAAGGGCGCAAGCAATGTGGTGAAGTGGAAAAAAGAGTTGAAATCCAAGACACCACATATCATTTTTCAATTTCTGGTAGTACGCCCCAATGAACACCAAATTCCTGAAATTTATAAACTGGCGGAAGAAATTGGAGTAGATGAAGTGAAGTTGAAAACGGCACAAGTCTATGATTATGAGCACGGTAATCCACTTATTCCTACCATAGAAAAATATGCCCGTTATGCACAAACAGAAGATGGTACTTATCGAGTAAAGAACGAGCTACTCGATCACTGCTGGAAACTATGGCATGCTTGTGTCATCACTTGGGATGGCATCGTAGTGCCTTGTTGCTTCGATAAAGATGCGACGCATCGTTTGGGCGATCTGAAAAAGTTTTCCTTCAAGGAAGTGTGGCAAGGAGAGGCATATCGTTCGTTTCGGCAAAGCCTACTGCAGGGACGCGACCAAATTGATATTTGCAAAAATTGTACAGAAGGTTGTAAGGTTTGGGCATAAAAAAGGGGCGGTCATCCAAGAGGATGCCGCACCCTGTATAACCCCAAAAAACCAAATGAAAACAATCTACATATGAAAATCTTGCAATTCCTTGGAGGCGATGCACTTTCTGCTAAAACTAATCATAATACACTACAAAGATACAGCTAAAAATGAATATTCAAAGAAAATAGGGTATGAAAACAGAAATATAGTATTACACCAAAACTAAGATCAATTCTCTGTGTATGAATTTCAAAATTTAGACGTTTTTGTAGTCTAAGGTCACTTCTGGAAGTAGCCGATTTTGATTTACCAAAAGTATAATTAACTCACGTTACGCAAAACATCAAATTGCAAACGGCACAAAGTGCTACTTGTTTACAAATTGTCGGGTATCGAACCCGACGATTTGTAGGAAAATTCTTTCAGGAGCGAGACCTATTTGAGCTTTTAGCTCAAATATGGCTCGCTCCGAAAGAATTTTCATGAATTAGAGTGGCTTCGACAGCCATTCTAATTCAAAACACGGCAGCTTTGAAGAGCTACTATATTTCTCGCACCAAAATATACTAGTGCGTAACATCAATGATTAACTAATTAATCATCTTGTATCATATAAACCAATAAATAGGAGCATGGTTCAAGAACTGCCCAATTTATATAATTATTGTTCATCATCGGACGCTTTAACTTTTGCCTTCTTTCTTTCTTCATTTACTACTCACAAAATCTATTTCCAAATCATAGCGCCCACCCGTCAACAATCTAGGCTGAATCCTTAAAACGTATTCTCCCGTATTTCTGATATTGTATTCCAATTTACGTTCCTCTAGATCGAGCGGGCTGATGTCGATGTATCTCTGTCGCTCTTTTTTATAAAAAAATAGATCATGGAAAAGTTCAAATCCTCTGGGCGTACTCTTTAGCTGTATATAAATTTTTTGTCCTGCTTGCAAATTCATACGATAGGACTGTGCATTAATACGATTGGCGGCAAAATAGGCAGTGGTCTGAAAGGGAGGTTGCACAAAACTACTATCCTGCAAAGCGGCCATGCCAGCAGCAATCCAATCTTTTCCCATAGAAGTATCGTCCAGCGAAGCCTTGCGCAAAGAAGCCAAGTAACGATCATAGGAAGAGCTAGAAAATTGAAACCCAAAATTTTGGAGCGGCGCACAAGAGGTCAAGAAAAGTAAAACGAGTGTGTAGAATACGAATTTCATATCTAATGATTCTTTGGGTAAAAATAGGGAAACTCAAAATGATATGGTAAAAAATATGGAATCATCTAAGACAAATAGGACTTTGGCTCAATGTCCTTAAGCACTGAGGCTCAAAAAATCAAGAATGTCCAGTGGTGTATTGACTATGGAATGATGAAATAATAATGAAATAATAACTTCCTATCCTCCTGAGCAGATATTCGACTGCATAGTGTTTAAAAAATGACATTTCTAAGAAGCTGTTTTGATTTATTTTTTGAGAATTGTTATAGGTCATTTTTTTACCAATTGAGGCAGCAAAAACGGAGTTTAGCCATCGCTAAAACTTGTCTGCCTCTGGCTGATGAGTATTTTGCTAACGATCAGTGGTGAAAAAAGCAGCATAACAAAATCGAAGTATTAAATGCAAACAACTTCTAAGCCTGTGCTTATAGTCAGAAGTGCTATTGCTTTCAATTTTCCCTTACAACGCCTTGATTGTTAACAACACATCAACTCTATTTATTTCTGTCGAATCAACTGCCTCACAAAATCCATTTCTACATCTTTATCGGTTAAAATATCATTTGGCGTAGCAACAACAGGATAATCGGGCAAGACGCCTCTGCCAAGTTCGTAATTGTCGATATTCATGCGATACCGAATCAGCGGAATGTAGGCAGAAATGTTTGTATTCTTCAAAGTTAGATAAGCAGAAAGTCCACTTGTATTGCCTTGCATTGCACCACCTGTTTCTTGTCCAACAAAAAAAGTATTGGGGCGGTAAGCTTTGGCGAAAGCAGCTAATTCAGCAGCAGCAGAAAAACTCGTACCACTGATTAAAAAATAGACCTTTCCCAAAAAGGCATCAGCATTCGGTCTTTGCATTCTTAAGCCTTTGGTTCTTGGCGTCGCTTTCACAAAATAGCGATCTCCTTTCTTTTTGATGAAAAATTTCCTGAGCAGCACATTGCTGACTTCAACTGGAAGATAGACTTTTTCTCGGACTTCCTCTGGATAGGGCAAAGGCATCGTTTCCATACTTTCATAATATTGGAAAGACTGATCGGTGAGATAGCGATAAAGAAAGGAGGCATAGTTATCTTCGCCGCCACCATTGTTTCGTAAATCAATCACCAAATGCGATACTTTGGCAGCTTTTACTTCTTTAAAAAAAGCTTTGATTGCCTTTTTATATTTCAACTTTTGACTTTTGTAAGAATATTTGTCAAAGGTATTAATCGTCAATTTAGCAATCTTTGTATCAGAATTTATATCTTGTTCTAATAATGGATTAATTCTGAAAGGATATAATTTCTTCAAGCTATCCTCTGAAATAGGATTGCGCAAAATGCTGCTCCCGTCCTCAAATTGAATTTTATAATTGGGTTCATCATAGAGCAGTTGATAGCGATAACTGAAACGGTACGGATTATTGAAAAACAAAGGCTTGGGACTGCTGATGTAGCCATCTGTCCCTTGTAAATGAGTGGCAGACTGAAGAATTTCTTCCACGCTGTGTCCATTAATAGACTGGATGATTTTCATAGGTTCATTTTGGGTGGTCAAGTCTCTATGCAAGTATAATTCATTCCCCAGATAGCGAAAAACCAAAGGTACGTATTGGTCGAACGCTTTGTCTAAATTGGCATTCGTACCCGTATGTCCACAATTGATTTTAGTCGTAGCCAGCGAAAGTAAGTAAAAATATTCTTGTTTGGACAAAGACTGATTCAATTGGCTTTCGGTGAGGTTCCAGATACTATCCAATGCTTGCTTGGACGTGTGCCAGTAGAGCGAAGGATGCAAACTACTCAGTACTTCTTTGTATGTTTGAAAATCTTCTTGTATTTGCTCGGGCGTATATTCTTTTTTGTAAAAGTCAGGCTGGGCAAATATATTGTTCCAATAAATCAAGCTAGAAAATATTGATATAAGGAAGTATTTCATACTAGAATTAGATTTGATTGGTCACAAATTTGAGCTTTATCAGCCATCTAGGCGTTTCAAATAATAATTTGAACCATCCAAAACAGCATTTGAGCCTTTTGGAGTTAGAACAATCACTCATAAAATGAAAAACAATGCCAAAACACATTTTTCTAGTCGTTCTCCTTTTCTGTTGTTTTCCCTTCATTTCTTCTGCCCAAACATCGCCACCTTTAAATGAAGGGGATGCTATTTTAGTAAATTTCTCTTACGGCTATCAGTTTCCTCAAGCCGACTTAGACGATCGCTTCGGGAGTAATGGGATTATTCATGCAGGTGTAGAATATCTTACCGACAATAACTTCATTTTTGGGCTAGGTGCGAATATGCTATTTGGTAATGTTGTGAAGCAGGACGTTCTAGCAGGATTGCGTACACAGGAAGGTTTTTTGATCGCCAATGATCGTCAATCGGCTGATGTACAGCTTCGGCAGCGTGGGATGTATCTTAGTGCTTGGGTTGGCAAACTGTTTTCCATCGACCCCAATAATCCGCGTTCTGGTGTTCGTGCAGCAATGGGAGCAGGTCTTTTGCAGCATCGCATCCGAATACAAGACGAGCCACAGCGAGTAGTCGCTCCGCTGGTCGGCGATTATCGAAAAGGCTATGATCGTTTGACTAATGGATTGGCTATTTCTCAGTTTATTGGTTATCAACTACTTAGTAAAGATCGACGCATTAATTTCACGCTAGGTTTTGAAGCCATACAAGGTTTTACCCAGAACCGTCGCGCCTTTAATTTCGATACACAGATGCAGGATACCAAAAGGCGATTGGATGTACTTTTGGGTGGAAAATTGACGTGGACTTTGCCCTTTTACTTAGGAACGGATCGAGCCAGCGAAATTATCTACTAGCTGAAATAATTTACATTCTACATGGACAATGCACAAGGATTGCTACAACAAATTGGCTTAGAATCAATAGAAGAAAACATCTATCGCGGCAAAAGTCACTCCATTGGCGGCAGACGTGTTTTTGGTGGACAGGTATTGGCGCAAGCATTGCAAGCAGCAAGTTTGACCGTTCCAGAAGAGCGGCTTGCACACTCTATGCACGGCTATTTTATTTTGCCAGGCGATGTCAAAAAACCAATTATTTACGATGTAGATCGCATCCGAGACGGCGGAAGTTTTACGACACGCAGAGTAGTCGCTATCCAAAACGGTAAAGCCATTTTCAATATGTCTGCTTCTTTCCAAATCAAAGAAGAAGGCTTTGAGCATCAAATAGGCATGCCCAATGTGCCGCCACCCGAAGCACTGCGAAACGTCATGGAGCTGCGAGAAATTCACGAAGATAAACTACCCGAATTTCTTAAACGAACACTAGCCATGCCACGCCCGATTGAGTTTCGCCCCGTCGAAATGCCTTATTTCATCAATCCTTGTAAAGGCAGACCGTTTCGGCATATTTGGTTTAAAGCAAAAGGAAATTTAGAAGATCATGCCGCCAACCACAGGGTGCTACTCGCCTACGCTTCTGATTATAATTTATTGGAAACTTCTTTGCGTCCGCACGGTGCTACTTGGACACAACTCATTTCCGCCAGCCTCGATCATGCGATGTGGTTCCATCGTGATTTTCGGGTAGATGAATGGCTGCTATATGCCTTGGATAGTCCAAGTGCTTCCAATGCAAGAGGATTCAATAGAGGAAATATCTTTAACCAAGCAGGAGAATTGGTGGCTTCTGTGGTGCAAGAAGGTTTGATTCGGCAGAAAAGATAGCCTTAACAAATAGCGAAATTTTTTCTAACCAAAAAAATCAAGTATTCAGAGCCCCACAAACGCTCAAAACTTGTCCTGAAATATACTTCGAGCGATCAGAAGCCAAAAATACACAAGCATCTGCTACTTCTTCGGCTAGTCCAAAACGTTTCAGAGGAATATTCGCCAGATAAGCATCTCTGGTTTTTTCGTCCAGTTCGTCGGTCATTTCTGTTGCGATGAACCCTGGTGCGATGGCATTGCAGCGAATGCTTCGAGAACCGACTTCTTTTGCAATGGATTTCGTGAAACCAATAATGCCTGCTTTGGAAGCCGCGTAATTGGCTTGGCCTGCATTTCCAAAGACGCCGACTACGGAACTCATATTGATAATAGAACCCGAGCGGCTTTTGAGCATAGGACGCAGCATCTGTTTGGTCATGTTGAATACCGATTTCAAATTGACTTCTATCACATCATCCCACTGCTCTTCGGACATCCGAAGCATCAAAGTATCCTTGGTAATACCTGCATTATTAATCAAAACATCTATTTTGCTAAAGTCCGCTAATACTTGCTTGACCAATTCGCCCGCTGCCTCGAAAGAAGAAGCATCCGATTGATAGGCTTTCGCGCTTGCTCCCAACTCCTTAGCAATCGCTTCTGCCTTTGCTGCCGAAGAGCGATAAGTAAAGGCTACGGAAGCACCTTCCGCCACGAATTTTTCAACAATTGCTTTTCCAATTCCCCTAGAACCACCCGTGATCAAGGCCACTTTTCCTGCTAGTAATGCACTCATAGTTTTGTATATCTGACTGTTTTGTATGAAACGCCAAAATATCAATAAGTCTTCAAACTATTGAAATTCAGGAGTAAGTTTTATCGACAAAAGGCAAAAAGGGCAGAGCGTTTTGATGCTCAATTCGTGACTTTTACGCTTCAAAAGGCAAAAAAAAGGCTTTCTTCCAATTTAACTGTGTTCAACTAAACTGGTAGAAAGCCTATTTCTAAATGTCATTTCCAGCTAAGATTACTACAATCTAGCCATAAATAAACCTATCGATAATTAAGATGCTTTAAACTCCTTCACGGCTTCCGTCAATTTTGGTACGACTTCAAATAAATCACCCACTACGCCATAATCCGCTGCCTTGAAGAAAGGAGCTTCTGGATCTTTATTAATGACGACGATTGTTTTGCTACTATTGACGCCCGCTAGGTGCTGAATTGCACCAGAGATACCCGCAGCAACGTACAGATTCGGACGAATGGCTACGCCTGTTTGTCCAACGTGTTCGTGGTGTGGACGCCAGCCCGTATCTGCCACTGGTCGAGAACAAGCTGTGGTCGCACCTAGCGACTCCGCCAAATCCTCGATAATGCCCCAGTTCTCTGGTCCTTTCATACCACGACCTGCCGAAACCACTAATTCTGCTTCTGGCAATGGCGTCACACCCTCTGCGCGTTTCACTTCCTTCACCTTCACTTTGGGGGCAGGCACTGCTGTGGATAAACTTTCTACGCCTACCGCTGATCCTATTTCTTCCACTGGTATGGAGTTGCCCATTAAGGAAAGTACCTTTACTTCCGAGCTAACGGCATAAGTAGCAATAGCTTTACCAGAAAAGACGCCCTTTGCCACGGTAAATTGATCGCCTTCCACAGTAGGTAGTGCATTCGCACCCGCTACGGAACCTGCATTCAAGCGGACCGCCAAACGTCCAACCAAAGATTTTCCAGTAGAGGAATGGCTCAATACGACCACCTTCGCACCCAATTCTTGCGCCGCTGCGCTGATGCTCGCGGTATAGACTTGGCTATCGAACTGTTCTAAATTGATATCCTTAATTTGATAAACTTTTGTTGCACCGTATTTACCGAGTTGCCCTGCCTCTTCTGCATTGCCCAATACCAGTGCTGCACATTCTGTTCCTAGCAGTTGTGCTGTTTTGGCAGCATAAGTCACCGTCTCGAAAGCGGCTTTCTTAAATGCGCCTTTTTGATGTTCTGCAAAAACAAGTACCATCTTTTTTTGTATTTTATTTATCGTTGCGCTTTCGCACAAGCTCAATTTTATTTGGTCATTTTTGTGATATAATAGTCAAGCTACATTAATCCATTACAGATTCTTAATAGACGCTCCCCGTCAACAGTTTAAACAATGTAAACCTTACTCAAACAATTAAGCGTCGCTGCTTCCCTTTCAAATCACTTTCGCTTCTTCGTGTAGTAAGCGAACCAGTTCCTTCATATTATCTGCATCTATATATTTCGTGCCACCTTTTTCGTCTGGCAAATCATATTTCACAGGCACTGCCGCATCTTGAAAATCAACGGCTTCCACTACTTTCAGCGGTTTGCGTTTCGCCATCATGATACCGCGCATATTTGGTATGCGTTGCTCTGCTAGTCCTTTAGCGGCACTCAATACAAAAGGCGTTTGAACTTCTACCACTTCGTGTCCACCTTCTATTTCTCTGGTCAGAGTAGCCATATTGCCATTCATTTCCATGTGAATGGTATAAGAGATAAAAGGCACTTCCAAAAATTCAGCAATCATTGCTCCGATTTCAGATGAATTGTAGTTGATTGTTTCTTTCCCTGTGAAAACGATGTCATATTCGCCAGCGACTGCCGCGATTTGTTTAGCTACAAACATAGAGCTACTAGCTTCTACATTTACTCGAATAGCATTATCGGCTCCAATCGCCAGCGCCTTTCTGATAATGCTGTCATTGCCTGCCGGGCCAACATTCACAACGGTCACGGAGCCGCCATGCGCTTCTTTCAACTCCAATGCTCTCACCAAAGCATACCATTCATCATAAGGATTCATGATAAACTGTACACCTTCTGTATTAAAGTTTTTTCCGCCTTCTGTAAAAGAAATCTTCGCGGTCGTATCTGGAACTTTACTAATACAAACTAATATTTTCATAGAATGATATATTGTCAGATTATTACTTTTATTACCTAGCCACAAATGTAGATATTTAACGATGAAACTGTCTATTAGATTAGCGAATTTTCGCTAAATGAGGCGTTTTCTTGTTAGAATTTGTGAGATTCCATCCCTTTGGTACTTAATTGCGTATTCAAATAGTATTTAAAATGAATTATTTTCATCAAATTAGTCAAATACCAGAAAAAGAAATCATCAAGGGCTTTCATGGGAAAATGCTCCACTTAGAAGGCTTCACGATTGCCTATTGGCGCATCGAAAAAGGAAGCATTCTACCAGAACATTCGCATGTGCATGAGCAATTGAGTCAAGTAATGACGGGCGAATTTGAGATGACCGTATCGGGAGAGACACAAGTTTGCAAATTGGGAAAAGTCGTAACAATTCCTTCTCATGCTGTTCACTCAGGACGTGCTTTAACGGATTGCACCATCATAGATGTCTTTCAACCTGTGCGGGAAGATTATCGCTAAGTTTTGTAGCGATTTGAATTCGTTTTTTGGTCAATAAGGAACGTGAAATAATTAAGTACTTGGACACATCTATTCTTAATACCGTGTAAACTAAGTTTGTGTTAATTTTGAGAAGCGAGAAATTCCTTAGAATTTCGAGCTTTAAAAAACCCATCTGCCGCCGTCGAAGACGGCGGCGAAAAAAGGGTGAGGGAGAAAAAAGGGTTTTCCTAAAACCCTTTTTTCTCCCTCAAACTCCCCTGTTAAAATGCAAAGAAACTTATTTTACAGTGTACTAAGACTCTATTGAATATTTTATCAAAAAACAAAAAGCAGAAAGGTCAAATTAATTTCCTTTCTGCTTTTTCGCCAAAAATATTAGCTAGAACCTAGTAGTGCTGATTAGCTACTGCTTGCACCTCAAAGTTAGAACTTAGAAGCACCTTCATTGGCATCATTGTAACGCTTAGAGACTTCGCCCCAATTGATGACATGGAAAAAATGATCGACGTAATCGCCGCGCTTGTTCTGATAGTTCAGATAATAGGCGTGTTCCCAAACATCAAGCCCTAGAATGGGAGTGCCTTCTGCTTCCACAACATCCATCAATGGATTATCTTGATTGGGTGTAGAAGTGATGAACAACTTATCGTCTTTATCTACACACAACCAAGCCCAGCCAGACCCGAACTGTCCAGTAGCGGCGGCTTTGAAGGCTTCTTTGAATTTATCCAGACTGCCGAAATCACGCATCATCGCTTTGTGGATGTTGTGGCTTTCTTTTAGTTCACTCTCGCTCGGCGGACACATGACTTCCCAGAACAAGGCATGATTGAAGTAGCCACCACCATTGTTTCTCACGCCACCAGATAGTTTGGAAACGTTTGCCAAAATCTTTTTGATACTACTACCTTCGTGACCCGTACCTTCCAATGCCGCGTTTAATTTTTTTGTATAACCTGCGTGGTGTTTGCCGTGGTGAATTTCCATGGTACGTGCATCAATATGTGGTTCTAGGGCTGCAAAATCGTAGGGTAAATCAGGAAGCTGAAATGCCATAATTCAGTTTTTATTTTTATTGTTAGTAAATAGAATTTTGTTCTCTTGACTTGCTAAGAATAGACGATAAAGAAAATCGCTTTTCTAGGCTTTCAAACATTTCCAATTCTAACAGGAATAGAATTGTTTGGTTCGTTATCTGATCTGAAATCATACAAATCCATAAAAGCTAAGGAACTTTTTGCTTGAAATATTTGGTTCTGAACAGAAACCGCTATTTTCGCGCCGCTGAGAAATAGGAGTGAGCAATCATAAATAGATTGAATAAACCTGCTTGCTCCATCATTGGGCAGTTTACCGAATAAACAAAAAAATGCGTCGAACAGAAATACAAACGGTGTTAAGTGATCCCAAAATCGGAGAAAAAATAAGCGTAGCGGGCTGGGTCAGGGCATTTCGCTCCAATCGCTTCATTGCGCTATACGACGGCTCTTCTTTCGATACTTTGCAAGTCGTTGTACCAGACGAGTACGAGGACAAAGAACAACTTAAACAAGTCAGTTTTCATGCTTGCATCAAAGCGACTGGTACTTTGGTAGAGTCGCAAGGGGCGGGTCAAAGCGTAGAAATTGTTGCGGAGAAAATAGAAGTTTTTGGTGCAGCTCCTCCAGAAGAATATCCCTTACAACCCAAACGCATGACCATGGAATTTCTGCGAGAAAAAGCACATCTGCGAATGCGTACAAACACCTTTGCGGCGGTCTTTCGCATTCGTCATGGAATAGCCTACGCAGTGCATAAATTCTATAATGATCGGGGCTACTATTATCTGCAAACACCTATCATTACAGGCAGTGATGCCGAAGGGGCTGGCGAGATGTTCCACGTTTCCACTTTTGAGCCTAATAAAGCACCAATCAGTGAAGAAGGTACAATTGATTTCAAGCAAGACTTTTTTGGAAAGCCAACCAATCTGACGGTTTCTGGGCAACTACAAGCTGAAATTGGTGCGTTGTCCTTGGGTAAGGTCTATACTTTTGGACCGACTTTTCGCGCAGAAAACTCCAATACTTCGCGCCACTTGGCAGAGTTTTGGATGATTGAGCCAGAAGTGGCTTTCTACGACATCCACGACAATATGGATTTGGCGGAGGACTTTTGCAAATATCTGATTAACTATGTCCTAGAACATTATGCAGAGGACTTGGCTTTTTTGGACAGACGCATCCAAAATGCAGAAAAGAACATGCCCAAAGAGCAACGCCGTCCCATGGGACTGACAGAGACCTTGCGCTTTGTAGTCGATAATGACTTTGAGCGCATCACCTATACCCAAGCAATTCGTATTTTGAGAAATTCTAAGCCTTACAAAAAGGGAAAATTTGAATTTCCAGTGGAATGGGGAACGGATTTGCAAGCTGAACACGAACGCTACCTGGTGGAGAAGAAGTTCAAAAAACCCGTCATTGTGCGCGATTATCCAGCATCCTTCAAAGCTTTTTACATGCGTATGAACGACGCGGAAGAAGACGTTCCTGGTGAAACGGTTGCTGCTATGGACGTTTTGTTTCCAGGTATTGGAGAAGTCATCGGTGGCTCACAAAGGGAAGAACGCTACGAAGTACTGGTGGAGCGAATGGAAAAAATGGGGGTCCCGCCAGAAGAATTGTGGTGGTATTTGGAATTGCGTAAA
The DNA here is from genome assembly GCA_039201015.1 of Bacteroidota bacterium. GTDB lineage: Bacteria > Bacteroidota > Bacteroidia > Chitinophagales > Saprospiraceae > JAAUTG01. Next base: position 12,263 of record JBCCRX010000080.1, read on the forward strand.
TTTGGAGGTGCCCCTCATGCTGGTTTTGGTCTAGGTTTCGAGCGCATGGTACAGTTCATAACGGGCATGGGTAATATTCGAGATGTGATTCCTTTTCCAAGGACGCCTGGAAATGCGGAGTTTTAGGTCTAGAGCATGTTTGGAGCACTATCTTCCTGTAAACCAACATTTTACGAACCTGGCTTTGAAAATAATCGCTCGTCATCCTCACGCCTCAGGCGGACACGGTGAGGCAGACAGGTTTATCTCGACCGTGTCTGCCCTAGGGGTGAGGCTTGAATCATAAACTATTTTATTTACACTTCAATCCTGCTCCAAACAAGCTCTTAAAGACTGCTAGTATTTTGCATTTGGGAACTTTCCTCTTCCTACTATGTTCCTCCTTAATACGCACCCAAGAATTGCATTAATCGTTTCTACAATACAATATGAACTGGAATTTCAAAGGATCGGGCGTTGCATTGGTCACGCCTTTTGATGGAAATAATCAAATCAATTACGATAAATTAGAGGAATTAATTGACTACCACATCCAGCACCACACGGATGCTTTGGTGATCGCAGGAACGACGGGAGAAGCCTCTACGCTGAGTGTAGAAGAGCATAAAAATCTGATTCGCCATAGTGTAGAGATCGCAAATGATCGTATTCCAGTGATCGCTGGCACGGGCAGCAACGAAACACCACTGGCGGTAGAATTGAGTGTGCAAGCGGAAGAAGTAGGTGCGGACGGATTGCTTTTGGTGACGCCTTATTACAACAAAACCAATACATCTGGACTAATCAAACATTACGAAGCAGTGGCGGAGCAAGTCAAAATTCCGATGATTTTATACAATGTGCCCAGTCGAACAGGCATGAATATTCCGTTGGAAGCGATGCTACATTTGAGCAAAAATGAACGCATCATTGGGGTGAAAGAGGCCAGTCACAACATTAGTTATTCGAGCGAAGTGGCGCGTTTGTGTGGCGAAGATTTTGTCATTCTTTCGGGCAATGATGACATCATCGTTCCCATGATGGCAATTGGTGCGAGTGGTGTCATTTCTGTTGTTGCTAACATACTGCCAAAGGAAACGCATGATATAGCAACTCTTTATTTGGAGGGAAAAGTAGAGGAATCGCGTCGCCTACAATTAAAGTACAATGCCTTCATTCATAGCCTTTTTTATGAAACCAATCCCATTCCCGTAAAAACTGCTATGAACCTAATGGGCTGGAAAGTAGGTGATTTGCGTTTGCCGCTTTACGAAATGGATGCTGCGACTAGGGAAAAAATGGTGGTGGAGATGAAGGAGATTGGGATAGAATTATCAAAACGCTAAAACAATGAAACTCGTCATATACGGCTACGGCGCAATGGGAAAACTACTTTGCAAAAGCGTAGAAGGTAAAGAAGATTTGACACTTATCGCAGCCATTGAGCCACGCAAGCCTATGCAGAACGAAAACCATAAGGTGCTTGAAAAACTAGAAGATTTAGTAGCAGATTTCGATCTATTAATTGATTTTTCGCATCCCAATAATATTCATGCGATCTTAAATTATGCTGTAAAACACCAAAAACCTATCGTCATTTGCACGACGGGTTTTGATGCAGCGACTCTGGCAGCTATCAAAAAAAGTAGTCAGCAAATACCTATTTTGCTGGCTTCCAACACTTCTTTGGGTATCACTTTGCTGCATCGCTTGCTGCAAGTAGCCACACAAGCACTAGCCGATGATTTCGATATTGAAATCATTGAAAAACACCATAACAAAAAATTGGATGCACCTAGCGGTACGGCTAATAGTTTATTGAAAACAGTTCAGGAAAATTTATCCAGCAAGCGAGCCGTCGAATATGGGCGGCAAGGCATGAAAAAACGAACTAAAGCGGCTGTCGGTATGCACAGTTTGCGCGCAGGCACAATAGTAGGTGAACATAGCATTATCTTTGCGGGCGAAGAGGAAGTCATTGAACTCAAGCACAGCGCACAATCCAAGAAAATTTTTGCGGAAGGTGCGATTAAAGCGGCGCGCTTTTTAGCAAAGCAGACAAAGGGTTTGTATGATATGAAGGATGCTATATGATTGGTAGTACAGATCTACTAAATCTTTGAGGTTTAGCAAATCCAAAAGAATTTTAGAAGCATAGAACCTACCCAAACAACTTTTGAAAAGCTTCCAACCAAGCCTGTGCCATCAAATAGTTGCCTGCCATGGAAGGATGAACGCCATCTGGACACCAATAGGAGGTAGGCGCAACTTTTAAAGCTTCATTGAATACTTTTTGGTAAGGAATGAATACGGCATCAAAGTCTTTTGCGACTTGCATTGCTGCCGCTTGATAAGCTGGAAATTGCTTTTGCCATTTGTCTGCTTCTATGGCAGTTCCTTCCGCCAGAAAAAAAGGTGCACCGATTAAAATCTTTACCTTTGGAATAGCTTTTTTCGTGCGTTCTAAAAGGGCAGCGAAATCATTTTCATAGGTCGATACCGTTCCTTCGTAATTGTAAGATAAGGTATGCCAATAATCGTTGACACCAATCAGAATACTCAATACATCAGGTTGCAATTGCAAGGCATCGTCTTCCCAGCGGTTGGCAAGTTGGAATACCTTGTGTCCGCTGATGCCTCGGTTGTAGATTTTCCAGTCCACTTTTGGTTGCTCTCCCATCAAATGCGTAGCGGCGTGCAAAACGTATCCATTGCCCATTCCGCGAGCAGCGTTAGGGTAATAACTACCTCTGCTTCGGCCCGCATCCGTTATGGAATCGCCTTGAAAAAGAATGCTGAGTTTTTCTGGTAAGACAGCCTTATCTAGCTTAGGGAGCGATAGAAAAGGAAGACCAGCTAATCCCAAGCTGCTGGATTGTAGAAAAGTACGACGTTTGAGCATAAGTATTCTATTTTAGAAATCCCAAATCATTGGTATAAAAACCTTCTGATAGAGAGTCGAGTGCTTCTGGAAATAATTTAATTCCTTTTCTGGAGGCTTGAAAAGTAGAAGACAACAAACCCAATCCACCCTCAATGTTATCAAAAGTAGGAGTGACTTGCGAACTCGTTAAACCCGTATTGGCTTGCCTGATTCGAATAAATTCAGCGAGTTCTCTACCGCCAGCCGTCACGAGCACATCTATGTCTTTCAATCGCCTATTCTGAATAGGTGCAGGTTCTAGAGCACCTCCTAGAAAAACATAAAATTCTTCTCCACTAAGCTCAATACTCATGCGGTCAGGATTATTTCTCACTAAATTCTTCGCCACCGTCCAGGTAACGGACTTGTTCTCAAATTCATTGGCATTGTCTATGGCGCTTTCTTCATAATTAATGACAATCTGAACATTATAAATAGAAGCTTCCTCGCCTTCTACACGCCATCCCACACGTATCGGACGGTCATAATCACCAAAATTGACGGGATCGCCAGGTTGTGTGCCTAGCAATTCGAATTCCTCTACAATCTTTATTTCTGAACTCGCTAGCAATTGGTCTTGATTGTCAGAAATGGTCAATCGCACTTCTTCGCCTTCTCCTAAGTTGTTGCTGCCAGTGAGGTCTAGTCTGTACAAGAAATTCGGATCAGTTACAAAGACTCCTTCATCTCTCACGAGTCCTTCTTTGCTAGCATCCACTCTTTCGAGGGTGATAACTTCATTTGTGCTAGGACGTTCTAGCTGAACAATAGCATCTTGGTAGTAGATGGAGTCTGTAATTTGAGCCAGTTCGAAGGCATTTGTATTCGGATCAAGAAAGGCTTTTTCCACTCGGATATACTGTATTTGATCGGAAGGACTCAGCAAACCATATACCACAGGAATATTCTCCCATTCTGTAGTCAAGTTGAGTTCGTTGTCGCAAGAGACTAGTGTAATAAGGCTAAAAAACAATACAATCAGATGCTTCATAAAATTCAAATTACTCTATTTAGGGGGCTTCCTGTAAAAACTTTTCTACCAGAATGCACGAATAAATACACAAGTGGGTCAATGCTTTGCTTCCAATCGCTCACAAGTGCATAGCGTAGAAGCACAAAATTAAGATTTTATAAAAGAATTTGTTCACTTCAGCAAGTTTTCAATCGCTGTATGAACGCTTTCAAAATTGAAATTCTTCCAAACGGCATCAATTTTTGCCTGAATTTGTTCATTGCATAAATTCCCAATACTACCTTCGTGGCTATGCTGTACTTCGCCTTCAAACTGATAGCTACCATCCGCTACTGCTTTTCCTACTTTTTGATAAGCTTCGCGAAAAGGAGTACCCTTCAAGACTTCTTCATTGACCATTTCAACGGTGTAGAGATAACGATATTTTGGGTCCTTGACAATATCTGTATGAACTTCAATTTGTTTTATGGAAAAATCTGTAATTGTGAGGATGTCTTTCAGAGACTGGATAGCAGGAAAAATATTTTCTTTCAACAATTGAAAATCACGATGATAACCAGAAGGCAAGCCGCTCGTGATTAGACTAATACTTTGCGGAACAGCTTGCAGTTGATTGCACTTGGCACGAATCAATTCAAATACATCTGGATTTTTTTTGTGCGGCATGATGCTAGAACCCGTCGTTAATTCATCAGGGAGGCGAATAAAGGTAAAATTTTGATTGCAATAAAGCGTCACATCCATCGCCAATCGACTTAAAGTGTGTCCAATAGCAGCGAGCGCGTAACTCAAAAACAGCTCTGTTTTGCCTCTCCCCATTTGTGCATGTACGACATTGTAATTCAAGTCCTCAAAGCCCAATAAATCAGTCGTCATTTGTCGATTCAAAGGAAAAGAAGAACCATAGCCCGCCGCAGAACCCAATGGATTTTGATTGATAATATGGTAGGTACTCTCTAGCAGTCTCAAATCATCAGCAAGGGATTCGGCATAAGCTCCAAACCACAGACCAAAAGAAGAAGGCATTGCAATTTGGAGGTGGGTGTAGCCAGGTAAGGCAATTGTTTTATAGGTTTCGCTCAGGTAAAGTAGGGTGGTGGTGAGTTGTTTGATTAGATGTGCAATCGCCTCTATTTCTGCTCTAAAATAGAGGCGCAAATCCACCAGTACTTGATCGTTTCGCGAGCGACCACTGTGAATCTTTTTTCCGATCTCTCCTAGCTTTTTGATGAGCAGATATTCTACTTGTGAGTGGACATCTTCCATATCCTCTTCAATGCGAAAATGTCCTTTTTGGGTTTGCTGATAAATCTCCTTTAATGCTTTTTGTAGCTGCTCCAATTCCAAATCTTGTAGCAAACCAATAGCATGTAGCATTTCAATGTGCGCCAGCGAACCCAACACATCATACTGAGCCAATTGCAAATCTAATTCTCGGTCTTGTCCTACTGTGAATCGCTCAATATTTTCAAAAATATCGAAGTCTTTCTGCCAGAGTTTCATGTATATTAAGCTATCATTTTGGCGCGATATTTCACCATTTTGACAATTAGGGAGTAGGTAATCTTTTACCTACTCCCTTAAATCCTTTGGTAGTGGTTTGTTGACACCCAATAGCCACTCTCAACCTTTTTGCATCAACTCCTTTTGATGCTTCACGTAATTTCGCCACTTATCCAAACAATTATTCATATCATCTGGTAAATCTGATTCAAAATACATGCGCTCGCCCGTCACGGGATGCTCAAATTCGAGCGATTTGGCATGCAAAGCATGGCGCGGCAACACGTCCATCGCATTTTTTACAAATTGTTTGTATCGGCGATGTGGTGTTCCTTTCCGAATCGTCGTGCCGCCGTATTTTTCATCATTGAAGAGCGGATGTCCCATGTAGCGCATGTGGACACGAATTTGGTGCGTACGCCCTGTCTCCAATTGACATTCTACCAGACTGACGTAGTATAATTTTTCTATGGTTCTCCAATGCGTCACCGCCCATCTCCCGTTTTCACCATCTTTGAATACCGTCATTTCTTTACGATGCTTGGGATTTCGACCAATATTCGCCTTAATCGTTCCAAGGTCTTCGGGCATTTCTCCCCAAATAATGGCTTGGTATTTACGCTCAATAGTATGGTAGTAAAATTGCTTCGCCATCCGGTCCATCGCATAGTCGTTTTTTACCGCCATCATGATGCCAGAGGTGTTTTTATCAATTCGATGCACCAAACCAGGACGATCAGTATAGTTGTCGTTGAGGAGTGGGAGGTTTTGGTAATAGAAAGCTAAGGCATTGGCTAGGGTAGATTTTTTATGCCCTACCCCTGGATGGACAACCATGCCAGGTGGCTTATGCAGGATGAGAATGTGGTCGTCTTCATAACGAATATCAAGCGGAATGTCTTGGGGAATAATTTTCTTTTTACCTTCAAAACGACGCGGCAAAATTGCTTTGATAATGTCATTCGGTCGGACTTTGTAATTGGGCTTCACTTCTTTTTCATTCACCGTGATTGCGCCCGCACGAATAGCGGCTTGTAAACGATTTCTAGTGACTCGATCCAACTTATCCATCAAATATTTATCAACCCTCAACACCTCCTGATTTGGATCGACCTGAATGATGCGGCAGTTGTGAAGCTGATCTGATTCTGTTGTTGCTATGTTTTTTGTTTCTTTCATTTTTTGTTTGCGCTGTGTCATCTACTATTCAAATAAATTGCTAGCAAAACAGAAAGTTCAATGTATTTCGCCTACCAAACAAATTCCACTTTTTGCACCATATCAGGATGCACACTTTGCGCCACAGGGCAAGTTCTCGCCGTATGCTCTAGCAACTTTTTCTCCTCTTTTGTATATTCTTTTTTGGGCATGACGATTTTTACGTGCACTTCCGCTATTCTTCTAGGATTAGAAGCCATAATTTTGGTAATCTCTGAAGTTGCACCCTCAATATCTAGCCCTTTCTGATTGGCTTTAATGCCCATGACCGTAATCATACAGCTCGCGAGGGCCGTTGCGACCAAATCCGTAGGGGAAAAGTTTTCCCCTTTCCCGTGGTTATCCGTTGGAGCATCCGTTATGATGCTATTCCCTGACTTGACATGTGTGGCAGATGTTCGGAGTTCGCCTGAGTAACTTACAGTAGATGTCATGTTGATATTATTTATTTTGATTTAGGCGTGTACGAAGTCTTAAGCTGTGCTCAAAATAAGTTCCAAGAACGCTCCTGAAATCGCTCAACAAGTATGCCTAGCAGTGTTTTATGGACGGAAACACCAATTTTCGCTGATTTTTAGAGACTCTTTTCTTTCACTGCAAAACGTTCCAATCAGCAAATTTAAAATTAGCGAAACGTAAGAAGCTGTTTTGATTTATTTTTTGAGAATTGTTATAGGTCATTTTTTTACCAATTGAGGCAGCAAAAACGGAGTTTAGCCATAGCTAAAACTTGTCTGCCTCTGGCTGATGAGTATTTTGCTAACGATGAGTGGTGAAAAAAGGGGCA
>JBCCRX010000081.1:0-19626 GCA_039201015.1 Bacteroidota bacterium
ACCCAGCCGTCCTGAACCGACGATCAAAACAGGCAATACAAGCACTACGCCTTCCACCCCTCCACCCACGCCTGTGAAAGTGAAAGAAAGTACAGCTACCATCAGTGGCTACAAGCGATCTGATCTAAAAAAAGGAACAGAGATTAGAATTGATCGCCTCTTCTTCCAAGCGGACAAAGCAGATATTAGGGAATCTTCTTTTGAAGCACTGGATGAGGTCTATACTTTTTTGAAGGAAAATGAAGATGTGGTGATTGAAGTAGGTGGACACACCAATAGCATTCCAGATCATCCTTTTTGTGATAGCCTTTCCACGGCGCGAGCAAAAGCTGTGGCGGAGTATCTGATCCAAAAGGGAATTGATGAAAATCAGATTCAGTATAAAGGCTACGGCAAAAGAAAATTGCTCAATCCAAACGCCAATACCGCTATGGAACGACGTAAAAATCAGCGTGTGGAGATCAAGATATTGAGTATGAATAGTTAGAAGTTAGTGGAAGTGTGTGTGTTTCCATGGAATACTTTTAGGCTCAAAACAGGAAAAATTATAGAGCAAGAGATTCAAATATTATACATGAATCAAATGACCAGAAATAAGCTCTATCAGCTTTTTGGTCTGCGGCGTGTGCATAAAATTACTGCTCTGGAAGAATGGCTCGCATCAAAACCTGATTTGACAGAAGAAGAGTTGGTTGTAATTCAAATTTTTCAAAAGCGCTTGTTGGTAAATGTAGATGATTGGAACTCACGAGAATTGTCGCTTGGCTTCATCGGCCCGATTTTGAACTTGATTGATTTCAAGATTCCTTATGAGCTGAATTTCTATGCTCAACGTCAGCTTTCGGGCATTGTTGGAAATTACGAACTTATGGGAAGGCCAGACGGCATCATTGCTAGTGGTGGTGGTGAGCCAGAAAAGCCTTTTTTTAGTTTTCATGAATTCAAGAAAGACGTAGATAGCAGTGGTGATCCAGCCGGACAAAATTTAGCTGCTATGCTAGTCGGACAAACCTATAATGATGACGAGGAGGTTGTTTATGGCTGCCATGTCGTCGAAAGGCTTTGGTATTTCATGGTGTTGGAAGACGATCATTTTGCAATTAGTCAGGAGTTTTCGGCGACCACCGATGATATTTTCAAAATTGTGCAGTTCTTGAAATATTTGAAGGCTATTCTCGTAGAACGTTTGGGCTTGCAAAGTGAACTGAGTAAAAATTAAACGGGCACACTTGCCCGATATAACACGGCCTGTTCCCTTGCTACGATTTCATAATCAGCATCATAAGCGGCAAAAAAGATTTCTCCTTTTATTCTATTAAATGCCTTGCCAGATGCAATCACCTCCACTTTTCCTTTTAAAATAATTAGAATGTCAGGCGCATCATTTTTTCGCCGATACGATTGTTCTGCTTTCAATTGAATCTGACTGACTTCAAAATCAGGAGCAGGTGTACGATAAATTTTCTCTGTCTCCGAGATTCGCTCTCCTGCAAAAATGCGAGGTGCAACAGGATTTGTATTCAAGTGCTTCATTAATTCTGCTACATCGATGTGTTTGGGTGTCAATCCACCACGAAAGACATTGTCCGAATTTGCCATCAATTCCACATTGACGCCTTCTAGGTAAGCGTGAGGAATGCCCGCTGCCTGAAAAATGGCATTGCCTGGGACAAGCTGAACCAAATTGAATAAATAAATAGAAAAAATCCCTCGATCAAAGTTGCCATTTGTTGTGTAATCTTGGAAAGCCAGTTTCGCCCAATAATCAGGATGCGATTTTGAGCTATTGTTTTGTTGGTGAAGGCGTTTCTTTAGAGGTGCGAGTAGTTCATTCACCTGATTTTGAGGTAGTTCCATGATATATTGGTATAGGTGTCTGATGTCCTTTGACGCAAATTGAGGACGCAATGCGCTAAATTCTGGTGTGTATTCTAGACACTTTGAGATATTTTCTGTGGATTGGAAGCCGTGTAGCAACCAAAAATCGGTCAGCGCAATCATAATTTCTGGTTTGTGGTTATCATCTTTGAAATTTCGGTGCTTAGCAGTCAATGGAATTCCCATCCGCTCTTCTTTCTCAAAACCCCTGACGGCTTGTGCTTTCGTGGGATGTGTTTGTATGGAGAGCATTTTGTGGACATCCAAGATTTTGAATAAGAATGGTAAACGCTGATCAAATTGCTTTGCTACCTTTTCCCCTAATATTTTTTCTGGTGCTTTCTCTATTAATTCTGCTAAGCTTTGTGCTTGTCCTTCTATTTGGGCAGGTCCACGATGATGTGCACCCATCCACAATTCTGCAAAAGCCTGATCATCCCCATTTTCTTGCCCTAGTAATTGAGGAATGAAATCTTTTCCTCCCCAAGCATAATGTTGTACTTTTCCTCTTATTGCTAAGACTTTCATTACGAGTATTTTTTACAAATTTCCTAAGAAGCTGTTTTGATTTATTTTTTGAGAATTGTTATAGGTCATTTTTTTACCAATTGAGGCGGCAAAAACGGAGTTTAGCCATCGCTAAAACTTGTCTGCCTCTGGCTGATGAGTATTTTGCTAACGATAAGTGGTGAAAAAAGGGGCATAACAAAATCGAAGTATTAAATTCAAACAGCTTCTAAGCTAAAAAAGACGTTCAGCTTCACCTGCTGAACGTCCCTTTTCTCAAAACAGTTTTAGGCTTGAGGAGGAGACTTTTAGCAGTCAAAAAAGCTCCTCTGCTACCAATTATGGCTGCGGAATCTGTGAATAAATCTGCTGCAACTGCGGATCGGTTTCTGCGTCTTTTATTTCTTTTATCATCGCTAGCAATTGTCCGTCTGCATCCGTGAATTGTTGACCGTCGCTACCTTCACTGTCTGCTTTTTCTACTAGCGTGGCGTGCAGTGTATTGATCGCTTTCGTTGCACCAAAACGCTTCCAAAGCGAAGTATCGGTCATGGAAACTTCTTTGAGTTTTGTGGCAACGGCAACGATTTCTTCTGCACCTCCCGTTTTCGCCAGTTCCGAGTATAAATCAAAGAAATTGATTGCATCGTAATAATCAAATGCACTCCAATTTTCTTCAAAAAATGTTAGATTTTTTAAATCCCCACTTGCCACGTAAATCGAACCCAAGCCCAAGCGCGCAGTCGATTTCACACTTCCTGCTTCATCGTTTTTGATGACTTTTTCAAAGAAGGAAGCATACTTAGGATTTGCTAACTCCATCAAACGGTCAAGTGCCGCCGAGCGTACATCCGCTTTTGGATCGCTTTCCGCCATTTTTTGGACGCCCTTTACCATGCTTTCATCCTCCATATCCACTTGGTAGAGCGCGAAATCACGTAAACCATAAAAATCATCTTTCAAAGCCGCTTTGAACATGCTTGCCGCCACTGCAGATTCTGAATTGGCAACTGATTGCAAAGCTTCGTAGCGATCCATAAATAAAGGTGCATGCTCATATTGGAAGGCATATTCCGCTTCGGTTTTGTTGTCTTCAATTTCTGCCAAGAGTGTTCGATCGGCGTTGAAATTGATTAAATTGGGCTTGGCAGATACATCAAATTCAAAGTTTTGTACTCTTTCGTTGATAAAAATTTCTTGGCGCATCGGCTTCTCGTCGCCCACATAAATATCAACCGTAACGGGCATTTGGAACACGCCAGGCATTTCACTCACATCTTGGGTTTGCTCCACCATCACGATTGCTTTTTTACCGATTTCATCATATTCATAATTGATGTTTAGTTGTGGATGTCCTTGATTGTGATACCACTGATCAAAGAACCAAATCAAATCCTTGCCCGTCACATCCTCAAATGCCAATCGCAGTTCGTCCACCTCCACTGCCGTGTAAGCATGCCTTGTTAAATACAAATTCAGGGCTGCGTAAAAGGCTTCATCGCCCACATAATTGCGCAACATGTGCAACACCAAACCACCTTTATTGTAGCTGTGCTGATCGAACATATCTTCTTTATCGTTGTAGCCGTAATAAATTAGTGGATGAATATTACTCTGCGCCAAATAACCCCTCAACTCTTGCAACCAATGATAATCTGCCTCGTCTCGTCCGTGCTTCTCTTCTAACCAAAGGTATTCGCTGTAGTTGGCAAAACCTTCATTCATCGTCAAATTCGCCCAACTTTCACAGGTCACATAGTCGCCAAACCAATGATGGAACATTTCGTGCGCTACGATTTTTTCATTCGTCAGATTGTCTTTCAAAAACTCCGCATCACCTTGCATAAATTCCCCAAAAATGACCGCTGTGGTGTTCTCCATGGCACCCGAAACATAATCCCTTACCACTACTTGTGAGTACTTTTGCCACGGATATTTGAAATCCAAAATATCAGAAAAGAAAGTCAGCATTTCAGGCGTGTAAGGAAAAATCTGCTTGGCGACTTCCCTATATTCTGGCTCTACGTAGTATTCCAGCAGCATTTCATTCCAACGCTCCTGTACTACCGCAAACTCTCCAATCGCGACCATGAATAGATAAGGTGCGTGCGGTTGATCCATTTTCCAGTAATCGGTGCGTGTGCCGTCTTCATGTTTTTCGGAAGCCATTAATAAACCGTTGGAAAGGGTGCGGAAACGATCTTCGACCGTCAAATAGATTTCTTGCGTAGTGCGCTCATTGGGCTTGTCAATGGTTGGAAACCAGCGCGAATTGTGTTCCGTTTCGCCTTGCGTCCAAATTTGTTGTGGCTTATCTTCTTCGCCCGATGGATTAATGAAAAACAGTCCTTTATCGGAAGTAATGGCGGCACTGCCACCAGAAGCAGCAGGTGTTGCGACGTAATCTATGGCAATCTCAATGGTATCTTCGCGGGTCAATTCGCGTCCCAAATCAATGGTGACTTGTTGCTCATCATAAGTATATTTGAGGTCGATTTTTCCACCTACTTCTTTGATGCTATTGAACTCAAAATTTTTAGCGTCTAACACTAATTCATCCGTTGCATAGAAATAAGGTTTCAAAACCAGATGTGCTTTCCCAATGACTTGCTCTTTCTCCCAATTGAAGCGCACTTCCAATTTGGTGTGCAATAGATCAAAGGTTTGCGTTGCACTTGGATTGAAATTGGGCAACTCATAATCCTCCGCTGCGATTTCTTCCAGCAATGCTTCGTCTTCGTCAGGTGTTATCGGCGAAGCAGTCACCACCAAAGTGTCCATGATGCGTTCTTCTATGCCCGGAAAAGTGAGCGTATTTTTGGAAGTATTACAAGCGGTTAATAAGAGGCAAAAAATTCCCCCCAAGGTCAATAATCTCATATTTTATTTGCTGTTGATATGTTGAAATTGTTTAATTGTTGAGTTGCTGCATTAACAAATCTTTGAAGTACAATATTGTTAGAGGCAATTAAATTTTGTATTAAAGGCTCACTGTTTCATGCTTATTAAGGACATTTTGGGACAATAAAAAGTTGTGAACCAAATAACCTCCACCCGACTTTCTCATTCCAAACAACATATCGTACCTTTGCCCCACACAAAACCGAAAGTGCAATGCATGAAATGATACTAGCATTTATCACGGCTTTTACGTTGACGTACTTTTTGATTCCACCTATCGTGAGAGTCGCTAAGAAGAAAGGCTTGTGTGACGAACCCGAAGAACGTCGGGTGCACAAGGTGAGTACGCCTTCGCTCGGAGGAATTGCCATCTTCGCGGGTCTAATTTTTTCTATTGTACTCTGGACACCTTTTGCGGTGTTTGGAGACCTTCAATACATTTTATGTGCTTTTTTGATTATCTTTTTAATTGGTGCAAAAGATGACATTGACCCCGTTGAACCCAAAATAAAGATCGCAGCCCAATTGTTAGCAGCTACCATTTTGGTATTCAAATCTAAAGTCAAAATCAGCAGCCTCTACGGGCTTTTTGGCTTACACGAACTACATGATTGGGTGGCTGTTCCCTTGAGTATTTTTACCATTATTGTCATCATCAATGCGTTTAATTTGATTGATGGCATCAATGGACTTTCAGGCAGCATTGCGGTCTTGACTTTCTCCATCTTTGGCGGTTGGTTTTTTATGGTACAATCTCCCGAGTTGGGCGTCGTAGCCTTTGCTACAGTAGGTGCAGTGTTTGCCTTTTTGCGTTATAACATCACGCCTGCTCAAATCTTTATGGGAGACACGGGTTCGCTCATGTTGGGCATTGTAGCTTCAGTGCTTGCTATAAAATTCATGGAATTTCATCGCGATTTTCCAGCAAATGCACCCTATGCTTTCAAGTCCGTGCCTGCCGTCACTATTGGCATTCTTATCATTCCGCTCTATGATACCCTGCGTGTTTTCGCTATGCGTATGATGAAGGGAAAATCGCCTTTTCGACCAGATAAAACGCACATTCATCACCTGCTCCTGGCATCTGGTTTGAGCCACACGCAAGCAACGGGGACTTTGATTGTTACGAATATTTGCTTTATCGCATTGGTCTTTTTGCTCCAAGATATTGGTAATCTGAACTTGATGCTGCTTGTTGTAGTCATAGCAACTTTACTTTCTGGTGGTTTGTATTGGAATGTGAGAAATAAGAAAAAAGAAGAGAAGGGAATAGAATTGGTTCAGAAAGAAATAGAGGCAGTGGATTAATGTTTCGTTGAATTGCCGAATTGATAGTTTGTTCTATAACTACTTCTCCAAAAAAAAACAGTTCTAGCGGGTTTTCAATTCAACAACTCAACGTCTAATATCTGGAACAAATTACTCGTCTCTCAAACTCACTTGCTCTTTTTTCATCTGCAATTTTCTCACAACAAATTCGCCCACTTGCTGTCCTTGCTTCACACCTTCATCTATAGCAGGCCGATAATGAATACCACCATATAGGCGACTGACAGCTGCTTCCTCTGAAGCTTCAAAAAACGAACCATATTCTCGAATCGGAAGCCCATATTCCACTTCTGTGCTGTCCACAAAGTTGTAATCATCGCCATAAATAGAAGTCAAAGTCACGGCGGCTGCTCTGGAAATGACACTATGTCCACTAGTATATTCTGGGAAAGGTGGCGTTTGTAAAATAGGTGTCCAATTTTCGTCGATGTGTGTATTGATAACCGTCTCTGGGCGAATCAAATTGGAGCGGTATTTTTCATCCCAACAACTAATGAAACCATCGGCTAAAGCGATCGCTGTTTTAGCGTAAGTATAGACAGTTTTCATCATATCTGCTTCATTTTTCAAAGCTGCAATTTTAGCAATGCCCATCCAATGACCACCTGGCGTAATTTTTTTAGTCGCGAACATAACGTGTCCTTTATGATGCGAGACATAAGGGTTGCAATCCCAAAATTCCGCAATTGCTAAGCGTTCTTCTGTATCGGTCTCCAAAGCCGTGTAAACTTCCATTAATTCCTCATAGAATTTGCTATTCTTATCCATATCAAAAGGGGTAGGAGGGAGTGGTGTAAATTGCTCCGCAGAATCCAAAACGAATGGACGGATTTCCCGCCAGTGAGGTTCTATGCCATCCATGTAATCGGGTGGGGTCGGCTTCCAGCGTCCTTCCTCATCGTTGATAGAATATTTCGGAAAAGTACGTGTCTGCTTATAATTGTCTTTATCTGCCCAAGCTAAAATGGCTTGGCTCATCGCTTGCCCATAAGACATGGAACGCTCATAGACGGCACTTGGCATTTGCATCGCCTCAAATTCTGCATACACTTCTTGTTCAAAAGCTTCAATTTTGGGTTCGGAAAAGATCAAAGCTTTCCCAATCGTCAAAAAAGCATGAACACTCGCCAAGGGAAAACAATATTCCTGATCTATTTCGGGTTGTGGCAAGCCACTCAAACCAGTCAGTTGTCCTTCTAAACTTCGATAATTTGGATGATCATGTCGCAGAATTTCGTAGGCGGCAATACTTGGATAGGCATAAATACGACTGGCAACTGGCGGTGAAAAAATATCGTGCACAATGACATTTGTCAATTGCTTTACAGAGCGATGCAGATAGGCAGCGTCATTGGCTTCTTCTGCATAGTTTTCGTTTATTGGCTCGGCGCATTGACTGAGTATGAAGAGGCTGCAAAAGCCTAGCACAATATGTTTTAATCGTTTCATTTTTTCTTCTCCTAGTTTAAAAATGTAGAGTTTTCTTTCAAAAGCTTCCTCTCCACAAACCCATTTTTAGTAGGAAATGAAAAAAGTACTTTTTCATTTCCTACTAAAATAACCGAAGACCCAAATTATACAATTGATTGGGTGTTAATGGCAGTGCTCAGTGGTGAATTGTGTAGAGCAGGTCGGAAAAATTCTTTTTTGCCTTCCGTAGAAAGAACTTAAAGTGCTAATTTCCTATCAAATGAACTAATCATTCGTGCATTAGTAACTATTTTTGTGGTCAACCCAAGAAAACCCTTTTTAAAGATAAAAACGTCAACTTAGTGAGTTTTCCAGATGTATGCTGTTATCATTAGAATTCAAAGGGGTACAAAGTCCGTACCCTTCTGAGTCACTAGAACAAATGGAAAGATGAAACACAAAAATGTAGCGATTCAGACGAAGATTTGCAGGAAATTTACGGAAGCTTTACAAAGACTCCTAATAATTGCCAATGACGGACTGAATTCTACGCGCCTTTTTTCTCTTTCTATTCGCATTTTCAAGAAGTGAGTACCTATTGCAAGATTCTGAACTAAGACAGTGAATCAGGAGATATTAAGAGCATGTTTGGAGCATTATCTTCCTGTAAACCAATATTTTACGAACTTGACTTTGAAAATAATAGCTGCTGATCCATCCGCGAAGCGGTTCTCTCGCTTAAATATTCACTGAATATTTACCTAAAGGATCGCTCGTTCATCTCGACCGTGTCTGCCTCACCGTGTCCGCCTCAGGCGTGAGGCGTGAACCGCAAACTACTGATTTACAGTTCAATCCTGCTCTAAAATAAATCGAACCATAAAGGATAACAGCCTCACGTCTGATGCTGTTGTTTCTTTTGTGGTTAAAAAAGAAAATGTCCACTGGTAGGGATGCCTCTCAGCAAGCTTTTAATACGGTATTTATTCCCCCACGATAGTCACGGTTTTCCAAACTAATGAATTGTTGTACCAAACTTTGATAATCCGTGTATAAGCTAGAGCTTTTAACAATCAGCACATCTTATGCACGAGCAGGGACAACGCAAGACGTTGCCGCGAGCATTGCGTCTTTCGTCGCAGATATGGGAAGTGAGCAGAGCAATGATAGTCCGTGAAAAAACGAAAATCCAAGTGCTGATAATATTCAGCATAATATTTTTTAAATACCTACTCCCTTAGTGCCAAAGCTCACATTCTGTATTGCCAATGTTAACTGCTTGCTTTATTCTTTGAGTTGTTTTAACCTGTCAATTGCGTTTTGATTTTCTGGATTTAATTCTAAGGACTTTTTGTAGTTCAAAATAGCGTTTTGGTAATCCTTATTATAAAAATATGCTTCAGCTAAACTATCGTATAAATTTGCTGATTTTGGGTATAGATGTAAAGCTAACATAAAAACATTAACTCCTTGAACTTTCTTTTCAGGACTAAAAGATAATCGCAACCCTAAAGTGTTCAACATTCCTTCTTGAAGTTCAAGATTTGGATAATCGGAAATCGTTTTTGTATATAATGGGATTAAATCTTGATAGTCCTGTTTAAATGCCAAATCATTGAAATCCTTATAGGTAAAATCTTTCTCAATAGTCTTTTTCGTTTGTTTGGAAATTAAAGTTTCGGAAAATCCATTTTCAACAGGGCTATTTTCAATGAAATCACTCGCATTTTTTTCATTTTTCAGCATTGCATTTAAAAACTGTAAGGTATGTTGGCAAAGCCAATTATAGGAAAGCATTATTTTATCATCACTTTTATCTTGTCTTTTATCTCTATTGGCAAACAAGACACCGAAGGAGCTAAAATAGGGATGGGTTAGGTCGTGAAATCTATAGCTGTAAATATTGCTATATCTCAAAGAATCATACAATTGAAATTTATAGTTCAACTCCTCCTGAATTTTGTCTGTGGCAAGAACCTCCTCTGGAATTTCTTTTTGAGCAAAATGGATGTAAGGAATCGTAAACTTGTCTAAATTAAAATATGGTGATTTTTCCAAGACAGAATAATTGTACCTTTCGGTTCCATCCAAGCTAACAATTGCGCTTATATTCTTGTTTTTTAAAACAGTTATAGCGTTTGCTAATCCACCAAAACTAAATCCCAATAATGCCACTTTTTCAGAATCAATATTCTCGTAGCTGTCAATTTCTTTTAAAAGAAACTCGACATCTCTTGATTGTGTTTCCATATCTCTTGTAGTTCCGCCTTCCAACCAACGGGTATCAGTTCCTCTTGAAGGACTTGATATTAGTACGAAACCGTTACTGGCTAAATATTCGAATAAAGCAAAGTTCTCAATCGAAGAGGCTTGATAGCTTGGTGCATAAACTACGACTGGAAAATTCCCGTCTAATAATGTTGGATTAGAAAAGGCATTTACCTTTTCAGAAAGATGAGCCTTATTTTCTGGTGTGTTCCACAAATAAGGAAACCAATCCAACAGAAAGTAATTTGGTAAATTTTTCCATTCCTCCTCTTCCTTTAAAACCTGCAAATAATCTAAAACCGTTAATTGCTCGGAATTATTATCTTCAATTGTCGCAGGATACCAAATACTAATTGGAATTGGTCTCTTAATAAATTGGTTGTTAAACTCATTATGAATTCTGTAGGTTCTTGTGCTATCATTGACTGTATAATGCTTAAAACCTACTTTATGTTTTCCGGATTCAAGTCCAATTTCTTTTAAGGATGTCTGTCCATAAGAAATTGTAGATAGTGCGAAACCCGTAATGAATATTATTGATCGCATTATTTTTGAATTAGTGTCCATAAAAGATTTCACACTTTGATAATTATTGTAGGTCTTTTTTAGCTTGTAGTTAACGGTAGTCTATGAAAAAACTAGAATCCAAGCTTTGAGAATCTTCCGTGTAGAATTTTTTTCAGATACCTACTCGTGGGTGGCTTAGGTTTTTTCACAATCTGACGGTCTCGTATATGTGGCGTGGCGGCGCATAGCGACTATGATTTTATACACATTGTTGGCATTTCGTTTTTATTGGTGCTCAGGAATACAATAAGAAGTTATCTTTTCCAATTCACCATTACTATTGAATTCGTAAACATCACAGGCTGGAATCAAATTTACTCTCTTTCCGTCTCTTATGAATTCACCCGTTCCTCTTATGACTACTTTGTTGTCCGCTGCGATTGTGTCTTCGGTCTGGAAGTTCGTCTCAACAGATTTGAAGTATTCTAACGTTCTCTTGCAGTTATTCATTACTTGGTTCTTCCCTGCGAACTGGTTTTCTCCGACAACATTCCAAATTATACCGTCAGATAAGTATGGAAAAGCTAATTCGAAATTTCCATTAGAGAATGCTTCTGCAATTTGTTTATGTGTATGTTTCATTTTGAATCTTTGTTTTTTCAACGGTCTCGTGTATGTGGCGTAGCAACTTTTGCTGGCTATGAACGTTTTAGCCATTATTTGGCATCAGTCTTTTCTTTTTTCTAATTTAGGGCTGTACGAAGTCTCGTTTTTTATTGATATTTTACTAGAAAATCGCTCAACAAGTATGCTTAGTAAATCGCTTCGGACGGAAACACCAATTTTCACTGATTTTTCCCACAAAATCAATGAAAATTGGTGTTTCCGTCCATAAAAAACCTTTGGGGCATACTTGTTGAGCGATTTCAGGAGCGTTACTTGGACTTATTTTGAGCATGGCTTAAGACTTCGTACACGCCTATTTTTAATTCAATAATTATGATTTATTAGTAAGCAATTACTTTTACTATATCACTATGCTTGCTTGTATCAATAACTTCTACTGATACATTCTTAAAAGTATATGATTCGCCTTTAGACATTGGAGCATCTTGGAGGAATTTATATTCGCTTTTAAACCCTGGTCTGACCTTAATTGCACCACTCCCACCTGGTAAAGCCGTGTTTACCAGATAAACTAAGGCTCCTTCTTTTGTCCTAATATCAAAACCTATTTTTCTTCTGCTTTCTACAACCAGAGCACTTGTGCTATCAATAGGTATCATAATAGCTTTTGTACCACCCACTTTTTCAATTGCCTCTAAATCAACTATAGTCTCTCCGCTTTCATGACATATGACTTGGTTATCATCAATCCAACCCAAAACCCATCTTTCAAAAGCAAAATAACCAGGTGCATTTCCAGCTTGGGTTCCCATTATTCCAAATGTCCCTACAGACTTGAGTCGATTCTCTCCCTCAAAATCATAAAGGTCTGGTAAACCAAATGTGTGTCCCGTTTCGTGTGCCAACCAAAGCCCACCCCAATGATTCAGATCATATCCTGAGGTTATACCAACTGATATACTTGCTCCAGGGGCCTTAATGTGCCAAGTAGAGTCAAGCGACTTAAATACAGGGCCTAAAGCTATAGCTTCAGCCTCTGGATTTGACATAACGAGTACAACATCAGTTTCGCTGAAATCGACACGATGTTTAGCTAAGTCCACGGCCTCTTGAATGAAATTTAGATGCGGCTCACCTTTATAGATAGCTTTCCCATAATGTGCTGAAGGTTGACTCAAACGTAACCATTCATGGTTGGGCATTAGATTTAGTTCAAGTCTTCCATATGAAATCTCTTCATAGAAATTGGGTGCTATTGGGTTAATGATTGAAAATATACTATCTGTACTTTTAGTAGCCGGAACATCTTCAAAGTCAACAAATAGGACGGTCATATTTAATTTTCCAATTGAAGGAGCTAAGCCCTCTATTTTTGGAAAGCCAAGAGCAATTGGGCCATCTACAACTCTTGGAAGCTTGCAAATAGTTTCACTCGTATCTTGTTGATTTGATTCCTTAGTATTTTTGTTTTCGCAACCAAAAATGAAAATTGATATTATGAGAATATAAAATATTCGTCTGATCATTAGTTTTGCTTTTTTGATTAATGCCAACGGTCTCATATATGCGGCGTGACCAGCTTTTGCTGGGCATGACCGTCATATACAATGTTACATGCTGGCTTCCTTTTTTAATTTATTTGAATTGTCCCAACTTTATCGGGCATATTTCTTATTTGTTCCCAGTATTCTTTTTGTACATCTTCATCTATATAAATTGGTGTTCTTTCGTTGTATAATCTATCCGTTCCGTCTTTTTTGCAACCAGAAATCCAGTATTCTTCACCTGTTTCTGAATCAAAGTAATTTGATTTGAATCCTCTACCTTTTAATGATTTGAATGTTTTGCCGTTATAGTGAATAGATTTCTTTGTCTTGGAAAATCTTACTCTTCCAATTCTTGCTTCACCTGTAAGATTTCCACCTTTGAATTCTATGTACATTATTCTTGTCATAATTCTAAATTATTTTAATTGGATTTCTATCGACTTACTTTCTAAATCAATTTCAATCCAATTCATTGAATCTGAACTTGGTATGCAATCAATCATTTTTGTTCCTTTGGCATATCTTCTTAATGAATATTTGCCAAATTTGATTTTAATTTCATATTCATCTTGACCGTCTTGACCAATCCAAGCCATTGTATTTATTTCTCTTTTATCATTTACAATTTTCTTTGAGAAATGATTCCATACAATTCCGTCACACCATAATCTTCTTATTTCTTTTTTATCCGAATTTCTAAATGTATCGCACAAATGAAATTCTAAGAAATCGCAAAATTCTTCATTAAAAGATTCATCTATTTTCGGAGGTACTTCCATTTTTTTTTCTTTTGCTTGCATGTAACAACGGTATAACCACACATGTGTGTTTATTTTGCCAATGCAAAGCCATTTGTAAAAGATTAAAAATATTTTTAATTTATTGATTTACAATCAATTAAGATTTAAGCGAGCTTAACCACCGTTGTCATATTATAAAAATTTATGTATGTTTTTTTATTCAAAATCTATATCATCCAAAGGACTCCTGAGTTGTTTTCTATACTGATCTGAAATGTATAAATAGATTTCAGTCGTAGCAATAGAGGCGTGTGCTAACATCTCTTTTATCACATTGAGTGCAACTCCATTTTCCAAAAATGCGTTGCAAAACCCTGATCGGCAGGGTTTGCAAACTTGTCGCAAATACGCTCGTTTAATCAAGTCACTTCTAGCAGCATTCAGAAAGTAAGAAATAAGATGAGCGTCACGCCTGAGACGGATAAATATATACTCCGTTTGGGATAAAAAAGTGCATTTTGCTCTCTTGACATTTCCAAATACAATCTATTAGGTGTACTTTCAAATTTGGCGGCATTGAGCCTGCCAAATTTGATCAAGGTTTTAAGGACAAAGAAGCGATTTTCGCTTCTTTGTCCTTAAAAAACCTTGATTCGCTGAGGAGGTGTCAACATCCTCCTCAGCGAAAACTTACCCTAAAATTTAGCGGTAAATGATGTGAACAAAACCTATCTTTTTTCAAAAATGAAAGCACTCTTTTACCCCGTTTGCAGTATAGTATGATCGGATACAGTCTGAGGCGAACGACTTGCGTTTTTTATTTGGTAAACGTGGAACCCCTCACCCATTGTGGATACGAGCCCTAAACGCTATCTATGTATAAACTAGTGCTTGCAACGAGCAGCATGCGTTATGCGCGATCAGAGAACTTTCTTCTCCTCCCTAAGCTCGATACAACTCAAACCAGCCCAATACATACATTACCTTTGCCATGAGGTTGCTAGGCGTATTGGCAATGCCGTGCCCAGAATTTTGAATGCGCACCAGTGCTGTTTCGATTTTTCTCAATTTTAGTGCAGTGTAGTACTGCACGGTCTCCGACATCGGCGTTCGATAGTCCTGCTCTCCCGTGAGCAACATGGTAGGGGTCACGACATTGCCCACCAGAGAAAGCGGGGAGCGTTTCCAGTATTTTTCTTGCTGCCCTTCTTCCCAAGGAAATGCACCAAACCAATATTTGGAAAAGAAAGCAGGATTGTCGGCATGCAACACAAAACTTGTCCAATTGATAACGGGTTTTGCGACGACTGCCGCTCTAAAGCGATCCGTTTTACCCACAATCCAACTGGTGAGTACACCGCCACCGCTGCCACCTGTCACGAATAGGTTTTCATCATCCACGTAGCCTTTTGCAATCACGCCATCCACCACCGACATGAGATCATCGTAGTCTTGGTTGGGATAGTTATGATGGATAAGGTTTCCAAATTCTTCGCCATAGCTCGTACTGCCTCTAGGATTGGCATAAACGACCACATAACCCGCCGCTGCGTAGAGTTGAATTTCTGCGGAAAAGCGATCTCCGTAATTGGTGAACGGACCACCGTGAATTTCCAAAATCATTGGATATTTTTTGTTGGGATCAAAATTGGGTGGTTTGCAAATCCACGCCTGAATATCACGCTCATCGAAAGAAGATTTCACCCATAGTTCTTCTACTACTCCTAGCTTTTTGTGCGCGAAAAGATCATCGTTTAGGCGTGTCAAACGTTGGTCTTTCATTCCTTTTTTCCCAACCGCAACATCTGCAGGATGATCGGGCGTACTGTGTGTGAAAGCGTAAGTTCCATTGGACGAAAGGCTAAATTGACCACCGCTGTACGGACGACCAATAGATAGTCCTCCAACATTATTGCTGAGCACATTCACTGCTCCATTCAAATCCATGAAAGCGACTTTGGAATTGCCTTTATCGTGGTACTGGAAGTAGAAACCTTTGCTGTCGTTACTCCAAATAACATTGCTCACGCTGCGATCAAAATCTTGACTAATACACCTTCCATTTTTACCCTTACTATCCATGACGTAGATTTGATTCAATTGCAAACCCAAGTATTTTTCATCGTAGCCCGTGTAAGCGATCATGTTGCCGTCGGGAGAATAAGCGACTACTTGATCTGGTCCCATTCTAGTCACCAATGCTTTGCTTGTTCTCGTCGCTACGTCCATCACGAATAAATCGCTATTAGCTGGATTGTATTCCCAGTTCTCTTGTTGGTTGGAGGAAAAAAGCAATTGCTTGCCGTCTGGACTCCAAGCTGGACTGCTATGGTTGTAATCACCTGAAGTCAACTGACGCGCCGTTCCACCTTCTGCCGAAAGCACGAAAATATGCCGATAACCTGTTGGTAAAATATTGGGCGAGCCATCTGCTTTGAACTTCATTTGTTCGATGTATTTTGGGGCTTCGTTCCATTTCGCGCCTTTGGGTTTTGTGGGCAGTTGCACCAAAGGTGTATTAGGTTGCTCCACAAACATGCTGAAAGCGATCCACTGCCCATTGGGTGACCAAGTCAGTTCAGCGGGCGAACCTTCCAAATTGGATAGTCTTGCTTCCAGTCCGCTGTCCAGCCAGCGCAGATAAAGCTGTGAACTTTTCTCTTTTGTAGAGATGTACAATAGCTTTTTCCCGTCGGGTGACCAACGCGGCGAGCGATCATTCTGCATGCCTGTTGTCAAAGGAAAATGTTGACTGCCGTCCGCTGCGATCATCCAAAGATTGGAGCGGTTTTTGTCCGTCATGATGTCTTTGAAGTTGCGGACATAGACGATCCTTTTTCCATCGGGCGAAATTTGGGGATCGGAAGCATACTCTAAATCAAATACATTGATTGGTTCAAAAACGGCTGCTTTTTGTGTAAAAGCAGAGTAGCAAATAAAGTGAAATCCAAGAAAAAGTAGAATCTGTTTCATAGTAAAAAGATGAATGAATGAAATGCCAAGATATTATAGTACACTACTGGACATTTTCAAATTGAAAAAGCAGAAATGTTATTTTTATGCTCGAAATTCTGATGTATTTCTAATATTTTTGGATAGAAAATGATATTTCTAGCCACTATTCTATTGAACGACAATTTTTTGTAATGCCTAAAATATAGATTATGAGTACCTTGTCTAGTTTCAGATATTGCTGGCATCGAGCCAGCAATATCTGATTAGGGTTTTTTAAAGGGAACAGAGAGAATTTTTTCCAAAAATTCTCTCTGTTCCCTTTAAAAAATCCTTCAATTTGAGTCGGTTCGATGCCGATTCAAATTGAACACACCTGTAGTCAGCGACTTACACATTAAAGAAAATTATTGCTCAGTAGAATACCAGCCATATTAAAATCTGCTAATGCTTAAAATGTCTAGTAGTCTAATATTATATCCTGTTTAGGGGCTACCCTTCTAAGGTTGTAAAGAAGACAATTGAAGTCCCTAATGACGAGCATCAGCTAGAGGGCAGACAGGTTTCCAAAATGCCTGTCATTTGTAGTATTTCAGGTGACAGGCATTTTAGAAATATCCGTCATCAAGGCTCAAATTTCACAAATTTATCTCGTTTGCAGTATAACTTAAACCACTAAAATTGTTCTTTTGGCTACTCAAAATAACTGCTTTTTCTGACTCAATTCATCAATGATCTTTCATTTATTGAACAAAACATTGGCTCGTTTGATCTATTGTAGAGATATATAGAGATACTTTTGCATTTCTATGCGTCTCCAACATAGTAATAATTAGTGCTTCTTAGAGACTAGGAAGCGCAGAAAAAGCAATGAATTGAAGATGGAAAATCAGCCAAAAAAGAAAAGGATTATCAAGCCCTACGAGCTTATTTTATTGGTCATCATCGGATTTATTTTTATTCATCTGGGATTGAAATCAGTGGGCATCAATACAGTGAATAGAAGCGAAGAGGTCAATTGGTTGGATCGCCCGAGTGGTCCAGAAGCTCCCATAAGTTTAGAAGATAGGGAGCGCGATCAGCAAGTTGATGAAGTCTTGGAAAACATTGCTGTACAATTTGCCGAGGATCGCCGACGCAACCGAACCAGCAGCAAACGTGATCTGAAAAAGAAGGGTTTGAGTGAAGACGAAGCCAAGTACTACAAAGATGTACAGCAACGCGAAGCGACGGAAGGCATGTCCCCTTCGGATTGGGTGGATGCGGTACAGACATCTTATAAAACTTACAAGACAGTCAAAAATATCTTTGATACAGTGGACGGACGACAGGAAGAAAAGCTGGATACCGAAGATATGGAACGCGTGCTTTCGGATGCAGAGCTGAGGAATCGCACTTTTTCCAATCTAGAGCAAACTTTCAATATCGCGCGTCCTCAATTAGAAGCTTTTGCACAGCGCGGCAGTCGTGCTTTGAGCGATTGGGCAACTTTTGTGGATGAAAATAAGCAGGAGTAGATGAATCTTGAGTATCAAGATTGTTTATTCGTTGATCTGACTTCAATAATTAATAACTGATGTTACGCAAAACACCAAATCGCAAATGACACAAAGTGTCACTTGTTTACAAATCGCTGGGTGTCCGCCTAAGGCGTGAGGCTGGCAGCCACTCTAATTCAAAACACGCCAATCTCAGAGATTAGCGAATAATGTAGACCAAGGTACTACTTGCGTAACATGAGTAATTAATAGTACGTTTTTTGACAAAAAAGCTAGATGCACCAAAAGTGATCTGTTGCATGTGTCCGTGAAATACGTTATTTGAAATGGGAATCAATAATCATTTAACAACTGTTTATAAACTGCTCTAATCGTAGTGGGTGGTCTTTTCAACCAAAACAGCACAAAAGCCAACAAATTCGCTAAAGTCACGCGGAGATAGGAATTTTGTTCGTATTTTCTGGCAGATACTAAAGCATTTTTGCGTACGATTTTGTGTTGGTATCCGAGCTGTTTTGCGCGTTGCGTCAACTCAAAATCTTCCATGATACACATCTTTTCTTGAAAGCCGCTTAGCTTTTGAAAAACCGTTTTTTTGATGAATAAAGTTTGGTCGCCACCACCTGCAAACAAGCCGTCGTAGCGTGTAAAAAAAGCATTGATTTGCAGTAGTTTCTTGGAAGAATTGAAACGGTAACTAAAAAATCCATAATCCGCTCCCGTTGCTATCGCTTGCTGAATGTTTTGTAGATAAGTCTTTGGTGGACGCACATCGGCATGTATGAAATAAAGAACAGGACTCAATGCTTCGCGCGCACCCAGGTTCATTTGGGCTGCTCTGCTGCAAGTTTTACAGATCAATGCTTTCGCACCCAGTTCAGTCGCCCTTTCCGCTGTGCCGTCTTCACTTTTTTGGGCATCCACAACGATGATTTCTACTGCCTTTTGCTGGCTGTGGCTTTTTAAATAGGGAATCAGCGCAGTGATGTTTTCTTTTTCATTTAAAGTAGGGATGATGATGCTGAGTTTCATTGAATAGATTTACGATTAGCAAGCAAGATTTACTGAATCTTCGAGATTTAGAAAATCTAATCTGATATACGAACTGATGCAAGCGGACGGATTACATTATTTCAAAGGCGAAGTAAGGAAGACAAGTTCGTTTGAGTTTGTCTGAAATTTCAGTCATTTTGTAGTTTCTAAGTAGATTATATATTTCTATGATAATTATACTGTATGGCGTGATGTTTCTTTTTGTGACGTTTAAGGGCATGTAAGATTTGTTTTTTTGCAAGGCTTAAAAAGCTGTTTTGATTAAATTGGTTCTCTGAATTTTTTTGAGGAATTATCAAAATCGACCTCATTTCTTTTAGTGAAAAAAGTGCCAAAAAGGCGTTAAAAACAAAATACTGTATGAGCCAAAACAAGGTGCTAAACAGAGCTGAAGCTTGGCCCAGCCCG
>JBCCRX010000082.1:0-19621 GCA_039201015.1 Bacteroidota bacterium
GGCAGACAAAATATAAGATGCTGTAAAACAACATCTTATATTTTGTCTGCCCTCCAAGACCACCACGAGGCAGCGAGCGCTGCAAGCGCGATGCTGCCAAGTTGAATAGCTAGATTAATTTTGTCTAAGTACTTAATACAAACAACATGCTAAAAAAGCGCAAATGGAAGTGGATTTGGATAGCATTAGGAGGCGCAGCTATTTTGCTACGGTGGCTACTTAGCAATCGTTCAGAATTTGTGGAAAGTATTTATTCCAGAGGCATTTTTCTATTTGTTCGTAAGATATTGGACATTATTGGTTTTCTCCCCATTCCCTTGCTTTATCTGTTGCTGCTGTTGCTGTTGTTGCTGTTTGCGAAAGGCATCTATGGACTCGTGAAAGGCAATGACAATTGGCGCAAAAGACTATCAGAGGCACTGTTGTCCTTGGGAGCCAGCATTGGAATGATGAGTTTCTTTTTTCTCTTTCTTTGGGGATACAATTATGCACGAGTACCGATTGAAGAACAAATTGGTCTTGATCCCAAGCCGCTTACCCAAGAAGAATTGTGTGAAAATTTGAAGGCAGAAGCAACGGTGATTAGTAAACTCAGGGCAGAATTGGGAACGGACTCTATAGACATACAAGCAGCTCAATTACCCGAAAACCTAGAGGAAGAAATTAAACGAAACCTAAAAGCGGTATTGAAGGATTTGGGCTATCCCCACAAATTCAATCCGAAAGTACAGCAACTGCGACCCAAAGGCATCTTGCTTCGTTTTCAAACCTTGGGTGTTTACTTTCCTTGGACTGGAGAATGTAATTTAGATGCGGGACTTCATCCACTCGAAATTCCACACGTGATGGCGCACGAATTGGCGCACGGCTATGGTTTTGGGGATGAAGGCACTTGCAATTTCTTAGCTTATCTGGCTTGTACCCGCTCGGAAAATCCGATTATCAAATACGCAGGTCATTTTGAATACTACAGCACGCTTGCTGTAAATTATCGCCGCTATGATAGGGCCGCCTACATCAAGCAGTTGAGGGCTTTACCCGCTGCTGTGAAGGCAGATTGGAATGCCATTATTGTCACTCACGACAAATACCCAGACATCCTACCAAAACTTCGGCGAGCCACTTATAATACTTACCTAAAAGCGCAGGGTATAGAAGAAGGTATCAAAAACTACAATCGCGTTTTGATGCTAGTGGATGCCTGGAAACGGAAGTAAAGCGCGAACCTCAAATGTTGAATCTAGGCTTTTTTTAGATGTAAAGTGTCCACTATTCTCATAGCAATATCATTTTTGTGCGAAAATTTGACTGTTTTTCAAGCAGTTACAAAGCTAACACTCTTTTTTTCTTTCCAAAACGCTTGTTTATTCTTGGCAATAGACTTACCTTTGCACTCGCTTTCGAAAAGCGGTACAGTTTTTTAGAAAATCAACACTATTATTGATGTGTTTTGATGCCTAATTTTCCTTCTATAAATACAGGTAAATCTATTCACTCAATGAAGTAGTTAAAAATAATATTTGTGGATACACTAAGTTACAAAACGGTTTCTGCTAAGGCAGAAGATGCAGAGCGCAAATGGTATGTGGTGGATGCAGAAGGCGAAGTAGTAGGTCGTTTGTGTTCAAAAATTGCGCATGTACTACGCGGGAAGCACCAACCTAGCTACACACCACACGTGGATTGTGGCGACCATGTCATTGTCGTGAACGCGGATAAAATTCGCTTCACTGGAAGTAAGATGTCGCAAAAAACTTATTTGTCTTACTCTGGTTATCCTGGCGGTCAGAAGAGTACGACGGCGAAAGAGTTGATGGCAAAAAAGCCAACTAAGATCGTAGAAAATGCGGTGAAGGGGATGCTACCAAAAAATCGCTTAGGTAGAGCCATGTTCAAAAAATTGCATGTATATGCAAGTGCAGAACATCCACATGATGCGCAACAGCCAGAAGAATTTAATTTTTAAGAAAAAACAATAGTTACTCTAATACGGCTTTGACTACACTAAGACCGATTTTAGAGTTCCATTAATTCTTTTCATTATGGAAATGATTAACACAATAGGACGAAGGAAAGCTGCGGTAGCTCGAGTCTATCTGATGAAAGGGGGCGGCAATATCCTAGTGAATGGAAGAGATTATAAAGAATATTTTCCTCAAAAGCACATTCAGTCCAAAATAGTAGAACCTTTTCAGACGGTGGAGATAGATGAAAAAATCTATGACCTAAAAATTAACGTGGACGGAGGTGGATTCAAAGGACAAGCAGAAGCGGCTCGTATGGCCATTTCAAGAGCTTTGGTAAAGTTGAGCGAAGACTTCCGTAAGCCATTGAAATCCAAAAAGTTCTTGACGCGTGATGCGAGACAAGTAGAGCGTAAAAAATACGGTAAGCCAAAGGCGAGAAAGAGCTTTCAGTTCAGCAAGCGTTAATTTTATTGTTTATTTATTTAATGGTCTATTTGCTCGTGTTTGAATCTTACTAGCGGAGAAAGATATGCAAATAGACATCAATTTATTTGAAAATGGACAAACCTACTTATAAAGATTTATTGGATGCGGGGGTACATTTTGGGCATCTTAAGAAAAAGTGGAACCCTAAAATGTCTCCTTTCATTTTCATGGAGCGAAAAGGGATTCATATTATCGACTTAAACCGCACTTTGGATGCTATGGAGCGTTCGGCGAAAGCACTGCGCCAGATTGCGAAGTCGGGCCGTAAAATTATGTTTGTAGCAACCAAAAAGCAAGCAAAAGACATTGTATCAGAAGCAGCCAAAAGCGTTGGTATGCCTTATGTGACCGAACGTTGGTTGGGTGGTATGATGACCAATTTTTCTACGATTCGTCGTTCTGTCAAGAAAATGAACAACATTGACAAAATGTTGGCAGACGAGACTTTGAATAGTATTACTAAGAAAGAGCGCTTAATGCTCACTAGGGAGAAAGCGAAGCTAGAAAAAGTATTGGGTGGTATTGCTAATCTGAATCGCTTGCCTTCTGCTGTTTTCATCGTGGATATTCATCACGAACACATCGCGGTTGCGGAATCTCAGAAATTGGGCTTGCGTACATTCGGTATCGTAGATACTAATTCTGATCCTAACCAAATTGAGTATCCGATTCCTGCGAATGATGATGCTTCTAAATCTATTGAAGTCATCATGAAATACATTACAGAAGCCGTCCGAGAAGGATTGGAAGACCGTCGCAAAGCGAAAGCAGATAAAAGTGCTGCTAATAAGCAAGAGGCGGAGGCATAAGGAAAGTGAAATAATTAAATTTACATTGAATCAAACCATTATAAAATCAAGATAAAAATGGGTAAAATTTCTGCTGCTGACGTTAAAAAGCTGCGCGACTTGACTGGTGCGGGCATGATGGATTGCAAAAAAGCACTTACGGAAGCGGAAGGTGATCTGGATAAAGCAATAGAAATCCTTCGTAAGAAAGGACAAAAATTATCCGCAAAGCGCGCGGACCGAGAGGCAAAAGAAGGCGTTGTGATTGCTAAAGTTTCCGATGATAAAACCAAAGGTGTCATCGTGAAGTTGAGCTGTGAAACGGACTTCGTTGCGAAAAATGAAGATTTCGTGAAAATGACGGAAAGCTTTGCGAATATTGCACTAGAGAACTTTCCTTCTACCAAGGAAGAACTGCTTAGTCTCTCTTTCGACGGCAACGGCATCACAATTGGTGATAAAGTAACGGAACAAGTGGGCGTAATTGGTGAAAAACTAGAGCTATCTGCTTATGAGCGTGTAGAAGCTGCACAAGTGGCACCTTACGTACACATGGGCAACAAAGCAGGCGTTTTGGTGGGTTTAAACAAAGCAACTGATGCCAGTTTTGACGCTGGAAGAGATGTGGCAATGCAGGTAGCGGCAATGCGACCCGTTGCTTTGGACAAAGACAATGTGGACCCAAGTATCATTGAGAAAGAAATAGAAATCGGTAAAGAGCAAGCGCGTCAAGAAGGAAAGCCAGAGGCGATACTAGAAAAAATTGCGAAAGGTAAATTGAATAAATTCTTCAAAGATAGCACTTTACTGAATCAGCAATTCGTAAAAGACAGTAAAAAATCGGTGAAAGAGTATCTGCAAAGTGTAGAGAGCGGACTCACCGTTACGGATTTCAAGCACATTGAGCTTGGGTAAAGAATAAACATCTATAAAAAGGGGAATCATTCATTTGATTCCCCTTTTTTTAGGTATAGTTTTGACTTGGTGCTGTCTTAGGGATTTCTATCGCTTCTAAAATTTAAAAAGACTTAAATTACAATGTACTAGCTGGAAATTTCCAACTTCAAAAGTCTGACGTCTAATTTTTATCATAAGTAAAAGCTCATTAATATATTCAAATCAAACAGACATGGACATCAAATACAAGCGCGTACTTTTAAAATTGAGCGGAGAATCATTGATGGGCGATCAAGAATTTGGAATATCCCCTAATATGCTTAGGCATTACGCAGAGCAGATCAGGGAAATCCGAGCCCTAGGAGCAGAAGTAGCAGTGGTAATCGGTGGTGGCAATATTTTCAGAGGATTACAATCCGCTGCGATGGATATTGATCGAGTGCAAGGCGATTATATGGGCATGATGGCAACTGTCATCAACGGAATGGCCTTACAAAGTGCGCTGGAAAAAATTGGTGTTTACACTCGTTTGTCCACTGCCATTGAGATGCGACAAATTGCTGAGCCTTACATCCGAAGAAGGGTGGTTCGGCATTTGGAGAAAGGACGCGTCGTTATTTTTGGCGCGGGTACAGGAAGTCCCTATTTCACCACAGATTCTGCGGCTGCCTTACGAGCAAATGAAATCAAAGCAGATGTGCTGCTGAAAGCCACTCGCGTAGATGGCGTTTATTCTGCTGATCCTGAAAAAGACCCCACCGCAATTAAGTTCGACCAGATCAGTTTTCAAGAAGCTATCTTGAAAGGTCTAAAAGTTATGGATATGACTGCTTTCACCTTGTGCAAGGAAAATAATATGCCCGTTGTTGTATTTGATATAGGCGATAAAGACAATCTTAAAAAAATTATTCAAGGAGAGCGAGTAGGCACTTTGGTGAAGGTGAGAGGAGTGAGAGAATGAGAGAAATGAGAGGATTGAGAGGATTGAGAGGATTGAGATAATGAGAGGATTGAGAGGAGTAAGAACGGGTTATCCATTGTTAGTAAACAATTCTTCTTTACTACCTTCTTTCACTCTTCGTACTTTATAGGGTCGCTTTTGCTGCGATTCGTAATAAGTACGCATCTGCAACTCAATCACAATTCCGATGGTGATAAATTGAATGCCTGCGATGACCAGTAAAAAACCCAAAATCAGTAGTGGTCTTCCCCAGATATCATTGCCTAGTAACTTGAGCACGCCAAAATAGGCATTAATAAGCAAGCCAATAATGAAAGCAAACAAGCCTACATTACCGAAAAGGTGCATCGGACGCTGCAAGTATTTTTTGAAAAAAAGCATCAGCAACAGATCGCTAATTACTTTAAAGGTACGACCCAAACCGTATTTGGACTGACCAAATTGGCGAGCATGGTGCTTTACGTCCATCTGCGTGACGCGCGCACCTTCCAAAACTGCCAAAAGCGTAATAAAACGATGCAATTCGCCATAAATGCCCAAGTCATTCGCCAGTTCACTTGTAAAAACTTTCAAAGCGCAACCATAGTCTTTCAAACGCACCCCAGAAGAAGATCGAATAATCGCATTGGCAATACCACTCGGAATTTTACGGAGCAATGCCCCGTCTTTTCGATTCGCACGGTTGCCGACAACCATGTCCCATTCTCCTTCTTTCAATAAATTCAACATTGCAGGAATATCACTTGGATCGTTTTGTAGGTCGCCGTCCATCGTCACAATGTACGCTCCTTTTGCGTAATCTATGCCTGCCATCAATGCCAAACTTTGCCCATAGTTTTTTCTAAATTCTACGACTCTGAGCCTTTCATGTACTATACCATATAAAACTTCCAGCGTACGATCCGAGGAACCGTCATCCACGTAAATAATTTCGTAATCGTAATTGACTAAAGCCGCGCTGATTCGCTCAATCAACGGACGCACATTGTCTTCTTCATTATACACACTAACAACAACGGAAAGCTCTGGTCGCATTTTTGTATTGTTTTATCCAGCAAAAGTAGTACTACTTTGAGACTTATTGAAAAAGGACTTCAAATACTCCATTTACCGATTTGCTAAGGCAGGAATACCTTCTCAGCCTTTAAGAAATGGCTGGTGTAGTGATACCAATATTTACCTTCACTCAACTAACTGATAAATTTCATCCCAATTCCTGCCCAAATCGTCATAATCTAAACCATAACCAACCACGAATTTATTCGGAATTTCAAAGCCCACATAGTCTATTTGTAAGTCAGGAAAGAGTAAAGCTTCTCTCTTAAATAAAAGCGTGACAACTGATACAGAAGCTGCTTTTAATCCTTCAAAATCACTTAACAACTTTTTCATCGTCCTTCCCGTATCAACGATGTCTTCCACTAAAATCACGTGACGATCTTTGACAGAAACTTGCAATTCGTAAAGCGTTTTTACGATTCCAGTAGAGCTAGTGCCTTCGTAGGAAGAAAGTTTCATAAAGGCAATTTCACATTCTATATTGGTAGCACGCACCAAATCCGCCGTAAAAATGAAAGAGCCATTCAAGATGCACACAAAAATGGGTCGTTTGCCTTTATAGTCTTCATAAATTGCTTGTCCAAGCTCGTCAATCCGCTCCCGAATTTTGATAGCACTCAGAAAGGGCTTGAACTGGAGATCGTGTATTTTAATGGATTTCATTTTTTGTCTTTAAATTGTTTATGATAGTTGTTCCTTTACTTACACTTCATCAGGTGTAAAGAAAGTGCGAATTCGTTTCTAGCGATTACCAGAAATAAAAATGCACTTTTTCATCCCATATGCAGTATATATACGATTCTTAGCATTCATGGAACGCGTCAGTATGCAGTTATCTTTGATTTTCCTGCATCATCCCATTAATTTTTACCAAGTATGAAACATGGCGAACAAAATAGAGTAGAATAAATAAGCAATCGTCTTGCTAAAACATACTATACTCTAACATCTCCCACCACACTATATAAATCACAAGAAAACAAGGAACTATACAAATACTAAATAATCTTAATATGATAGAATAGAATCGTCGCAGGTTCTTATTCAAGGTCATACGTATCGCATACATTAATATCTAATTCGCAGAACAATGAAAAAAGAAACACTAATACTATTACTAATTCTTGGGGTGATAGGAAACTTATTCGCGTTCAATAATCCAACAAGTCCAAATATAGAAAAGGCAACTGTATCCAATAAGATAGCTTACTTTGATTTATTATTTTTCAACGATTGCATCGAAGACATCAATTTTACTGCCGCAGATTCCCCCATCGGAGCAGGCACTTACAGAGCTGCCGATAGCCTCACTACTACTGGAGCAGTGACTGTAAACGGGGGGGATATGGTTGATTTTGAGGCAGGAACAGTTATCATTCTACGACCTGGCTTTTCTGTTCAAGCGAGTGGAACGGGTGTTTTTACAGCCAGCATAGAAGCTTGTACAGTCGTTAACAATACGCCTCCAACACTCAGTTTCATCACGCCTACGGACGGACAAATGTTTGTAGAAGGAGACAATCTAAATGTAGAAGTTAGCGCGAGCGATTCGGACGGAACAATTGCTGGAGTAGAACTTTTCTTTGATGGCATTTCACAAGGTATTCAAACAGGACCTTTCACTTGGACGATTAGTAACTTAGCCGGTGGAACTTACGATCTCAGAGCCGTAGCAACGGACAATGATGGCGCGACGAGTGAAGAAACCATAACAATCACAGTTGATTCTGCTGCCCCTAATATACCACCAACACTCAGTTTCATCACGCCTACAGACGGACAAATCTTCCTAGAAGGTGACAATCTCAATGTACAAATCAATGCCAGTGATTCGGACGGAACAGTCGTAGCCGTTGAATTTTTCTACGATAATATTTCACAAGGTGTAGAAATAGGACCTTTCAATTGGACCATCAACAATCTTGAAGAAGGAACACACAAACTAGTCGCACTAGCAACGGACGACGATGGTGCAATGACCCAAGCAACCATCAATATTCTAGTCAATCCTGTGGATAATGGAGACCCAATTGTGACCATATCAACTCCAACGGATGGACAAATATTTATGGAAGGAGATGACTTGACAGTAATGGCAAGTGCTACAGATTCAGACGGCACAATTAGTAACATTAGGCTGTTGTTGAACGATGCTACGATTCGAGTCATACAAAGCGATCAAGGCACTTGGGATGCTTCCACCGATCCTGCACTATCCAATTTAGCAGTAGGCCTTTATACTGTGCAAGTTGCTGCAGTGGACAATCAAGGCAACATTGGTGATGAAATAGTTACTATAGAAGTAATAGCGGCGGGTACACCCATGCTCAGCTTTGTGAAACCTACAGACGGACAAATTTTTCCAAATGGTGCAAATGTAGAAGTAGAAGTGGATGCTAGCGATCCCAATGGTGCTATCCGATGGGTAGAACTTTTTCTAGATGGCGTTTTTGTTCGCAGAGAAAGTGTGCCGCCTTATGAATGGGGACTTTCAAATCAGAATGATCCTTTACTAGCAAATATGAGTCCTGGTACTTACACGCTGGAAGCCGTAGCAACGGACAATCAAAATAATACCAGAAGCGATTCCATTGTCTTCATTATTGCGATGAATATGGGAAGTGGAAATGCTTCGCCGAGTGTTTCCTTTGTTACTCCCACCAACGGACAAAGTTTTCAGGAAGGTACGACCCTCAACGTAGAAGCAACGGCAAGTGATAGTGATGGAAGTATTGTCGGTGTAGAATTTTTCTACGAAGGTATCTCTCAAGGCACAGACAATAGTGCGCCTTATCAATGGACGGTCAATAATCTAGCCGCAGGCACACGTACCTTACAAGTGATTGCAACAGATAATAGCGGCGCAACTTCACAAGAAACGATCAGTATTACCGTGAACAGCGGGACTGGAGGAAGTCCTGTGGTAAGTTTCGTTACTCCAACAGATGGACAACAATTCCCTGCGGGCTCAGATGTAGTAGTGGAAGTAGATGCTACTGATCCAGACGGCTCTATTGCTTCTGTTGATCTCTTCCTGAATGGCGTGTTTGTCCGTACTGAAGGCATTGCGCCTTATGAATGGGGACTTCCCACACAGAATGATCCTTTGCTGGCAAATATGAGTCCTGGTACTTACACTTTAGAAGCCATTGCAACGGATAATAATGGCAATATGACCAGCGAGACAATCACGTTTGTAGTGACTGGAGTAGGAAATATGCCTCCAATGGTCTCCTTCACGACGCCAACAGATGGTCAGACTTTCCAAGAAGGAACTAATTTGAATATAGAGGCAAGTGCAAGCGATAGTGATGGTACGATTGCTGGTGTAGAACTATTTTACGAAGGTGTTTCGCAAGGTACAGATAATAACGCACCCTATCAATGGACAGTGAATAATCTCGTTGCTGGTACACGTACATTACAGGTCGTTGCGACAGACAATGATGGAGCTACTGCGCAGGAAACAATTACAATAACAGTGAGTATGGCGGGCAGTGGCGATCCAATTGTCACTATTTCAACACCAGCAGATGGTGCCAACTTCCCCGTTGGTACAGATTTGACGGTAATGGCGTCTGCAACGGATTCAGATGGCATTAAAAATATTCGTTTACTCTTGAATGGTAGCACGGTTCGCGTTATTCAGGGGGACAGTGGAACATGGAGTCCAGCCAATGGCGATTCAGAACTCGCTAATTTGCAGGCAGGCTCTTACGAAATAAAAGTCGCTGCGGTAGACGATAGCGGTAACAACAATGTAGGTGAAACGATACACAATATCACAGTAGGCGGCACTGCTACCAATGCGATTGACGGTAGATCAGTAGATATGGCTGTTGCTAAATCAGCTTGGGCTATTTATCCGAATCCTACTCAGACCCATGTTAGCCTTGATCTAAGTAATTTCATGGACGAAGTAGTTCAAGTGATTTTGAAAGATCAGACAGGAAGGGTTTTAATGCGAAGAGAACTGCTGTCAGCACACGCCGCTATCGAAGAATTAGATTTATCTTCTTCGCTTGGAGCAGGCATCTATCTTTTGACAATTGAAACTTCTGATTCGACTTCTTCTAAGCAATTAATAGTAATTAAATAGTTGCTCCTCAAATATTTATGACTTTTGTGTTTTTTAGTTTAAAACGGCATAAAATAGTAAATAGGTGGAAGAATTGTTAAATTGTTCTCAATAAATATTTGCCCTTTCTCTTTCATAGATTAGACAAGAGGAAGGGTAATTTATTTTTTCAGTTCATAAGATTCGCTCCAAAGTAAATATAGACATAGAACAACAAAAAAGAGCTCAACAACACCCCAAAAATCAAATAAGGAAATGGCATTTTGACGATCCCTGCAACGTAACAAATCAATTCGTTGGAGAAAATAGGGACTAAAGAGCAAGCCAACACATAAAAAACAGCGGTAGGACGGCTCAAACGTCTTTTCCAAACGGCAAGTCGTTCTGGAAAGCGTGCTTCTAGTTTTCCGCTGAATCCCAACAGATCAGAGAAATAGTAAATTGCGGTGGAGGACACCAAAATACTAATCATGGATAGGAGCAAGACCAATCCGGGTTGGTCTGGAAAAAGCAATACACCAGCTACAATGAAAGGTGTGATGGGAAGTAAAAACAAGCCACGGACAATAATGAACAGCGAATAAAAGAACAGCAGTTCCGCTTCGAATTGACGAAGTAGGTTTGTGATATTTTCGGGACTAAAACTATCGGGATGCAGCACAATGTAGCCTACTATCCCGACAATACTAATCATCCAGAATAAATAAATACTTTGTTTTAAGCGTTTCATCGGACAAAGACGCTAAAAGACAAAGAAATATTGTTTTCTAAAAAAGTAGATTTGGTAAATTACCAAATCTTCGTCTTGATTACTAGACTACGAAATAAACAAAGGAACAAAATTATTTTATTCACCATCACGTTCCTTATTCCATCATCTTCATAATTTTTTCCGTTTTCACCTTTACCCCATTTTTGTAAAGCGATACATAGTACGTACCTGCTGCGAGCGGAGCAGTACGTAGGGAAAAGCGATTTCGACCTTGTTCAGCAGCAATCGGAACGCGCAGTACCTGTTCCCCCACCAGATTCAAGACTTCTATCTCTGCTTCGTGTTCTTGATGCACTTCGTAGATGATTGTCAAATCCTGATCGCCTAAGGGATTGGGATAAACGGTAAAAATATCTTCCGCTGGCTTGCAATCATTCTCCACCGCAATCACTGCTGAGTAATCACTCGCACCATCCGTGTCAACTTGTTTGATGCGGTAATAATTAGTGCCAATCGCAGCCGTCTCGTGCGTAAAGCTATATTGTTGCGGCGTCAGCGTCGTACCTGCTCCTTTTATCTTCGCAATCTCCTTGAAATCTTTTGCATTCTCGCTGTGTTGTAGCTCGAAGCGCTCGTTGTTGGTTTCGGAGGCGGTAGTCCAACTGAGTTCTGCTTGGCAATCAATAGATTTTCCAGTGAAGCTGGTGAATTCTACGGGTAGGACGCCTTGAGCATTCTGTACATTATCATTTGCTGTTTGTGCATTCCCTACCATATTAGTAGATCCTGGTGCTATTGAAATATTGGCTAAAATAAGATCGCTGCCTAGAGCGACTGCAATTACATCAATACACAAATCTTTTGTCTCCAAAATAGGATCAATATCATCGGTTGTATTTCTAAAGGTAGCCGATTGAGGAGAAGACTGAATGATTGTCCAACCCTGACTCGCCACATTATTATCGCCTTGGAATTCATAGATCGAACTCCAACTGACCGTTACTAAAACTACATTGGCTGGAATAGGATCATTCCCTGCATTAGTCACAGTTACGCAGATCGTAGCTGTTTCTCCTATATTCTGTGCAATAGTAGGTGTTTGAACCACTTCGTTTAGCGCAGGATCAGCCAGTGGGTTCATTTGAGCATAAAAAGTCGTCGTGTAACAGATCGTCAACAAAAGGATGAATAAAATTCGTTTCATAAGATAAATAATATTTATAAATATCTAAGCGAACGAGCATACTAAAACCATACTCGTTCGCCTATTGAATAAATTTTAATAGGTCTCTGGTTACTGGTCATTTTTGTGGAGAGAGAAAATTACATAATCTTCTCTCTCCACAAAATTCCCCCGATGAGCCAATTTTAATTGGAAGCAGTAGCTGCAACTGTAATGATAGCTTGGTTATTATCTTGTCGGTCTTCACCTCCGTCTCCTCCAAAAATGGTAACGGAAATATTGGCAGTAGCACCGTCTGGTGTTGTATTATTCCTAGTAATCGTAAGTCCAATAAAACTAGCACTACTAGCAGGAAGTACGCCTCCATTGGCTGCGTAGGTAAATAATGTTCCACCTGAAATGGCAGTTGCCATCCAATCACCATTATCTACGGGTGTTCCTCCAAGCACTGCTGCACTCGTTGCTGCACCATCAAATGTTATATCAAAGGTGCTTAAGGAAGGCACGAAAAAGCGTGCAGGAGTTCCGTCAGTAGCATTGCCATTGATCTCTTCAAAAGAGACTAAGAAGTCTCTAGAGACACCTGCGTCGAAAGTTAATTGATCAATGAAAGTAGTGACGGTTAGATCAGGAGATGTGCAAGTAGGATCAGGATTCAAAGTGACCGTGAACTGGCATTCCACAAAATTACCTGTAGGATCCGTAGCAGTAAGCGTAATGATATTATCGCCCTCCATCAACATAGTGCCAGGCATTGGACTTTGCGTGATCGTCGCGTCACAATTATCTGTTGCCATGGCATCACCTGTATAGTCGGCGAGTATCGCTTCACAGTTAGCATCAAAATCAACGCTTACATTAGGTGCGCAGCTAGCAAAAACAGGGTCTTCATCATCTACAATAGTCACCATCGCTTTGCAATCATCCATATTGCCACTAGCATCGGTCACTGTTAAAGTAACTTCCACCATCGTACCAGCATCATCACAATCGAAAGTATTAGGTGTGACGTCAAAACTGACAATACCACAATTGTCAGTAGAACCACCATCTACATCTATTCCCATAATAGTGACTGTTCCGTCTGCTCCTAACATCGCGGTAAAATCTGTGCAGACCGCTACGGGATCTTCTACATCCATTACGTTAAGATTGAAACTGCATATTGCAGGATTACCTGCTTCATCAGTCACTGTAATAGTAATCAAGGTATCGCCAGGTGGTAAAGGCTCGCCAACAGCAGGAACTTGCGTGATTGTGAGCATTGTCATGTCGGTGCAATTATCATCGACTGTAATGATTGAAGTATAGTCAAGAGTCGTTGCAGTACAATCGTCAGGATCAAGCGTTAGCGATAACTCAGTCGGACAATTGGTGATTGTAGGTGCAATATCGTCTTCTACAATTACATCAATGGTACAGGTAGCTGTATTATTGGAATCGTCGGTGGCAGTTAATGTAACAGTGGTCGTACCCACACCAATTGTTCCAGGTAATGGGTCTTGTGTGATTGTTACATCCATATCACAATTATCTGTTGCGGTAGCAAAACCTGTGATATCTGTCAGTTGAGCTTCGCAATTAGCATCTGCACTCAGTTTAATTTCGTCTAAAATACATTCGATCTCAGGATCTGTTGCATCAATGACCATAACAGGAACAATACAGGTACTACTGTTATTAGCTTCATCTGTAATCGTCAAAGTCACATCGACAGGCGAATTGGCTACATCTACGCAACTAAACGTGGTCTGATCTGCAGAGAAAGTTAAATTCGCAGCTTCTGTACAGTTATCAGTACTACCGTTATCTAAATCTGAAGGCACTAGCATCGCCATGTCATCAGCCCCCAAGGTGACAGAGAACGTACTTTTGCAGTTAGCCACTGGCTTTTCAGTATCATTGACTGTAATATCAAAACTACAATCCACTTCGTTACCACAAGCATCGGTTGCCATACAAGTGACAGTGGTTGTTCCTACATCAAAGACATCTCCGCTATTGACTGTGTTGCCATTGGCACTACAAGTCACTGCTAAGTTTCTGCCTAGTGTATGATTGTCAATTGCTAGCTCCTCTACTTCCAAGAAAGTAAACCAAGTGTAGCGATTGCCACCCACTGTGGTAGCGATATCATCAGCAGGCGTAGAACGGGTTTCCGTAAATAGCAATGCACCTGTATTGTCTCTTAGATTCAAATCAACTGCCAATACGCCCGCATCGTCTCGGAAAATCCACTCGAAAGTGTACCACCCTGTAGTCGTGATTTCAAAGTTGTTGATACTAGCTAGATCGTTGCGGCGAGTAAATCCACTATTATTACTACCGCCGACCAAAATATGACCTGCAGCATTGGAAGCCGTGTGGAAAATAAAGTCTCTTAAAAAGTTTCCGTCTTGGCGCATGATCGCACTGCTCAAATCCCAACCATAAGTATTTGCTGCCACAGCA
This sequence comes from Bacteroidota bacterium, assembly GCA_039201015.1. Lineage (GTDB taxonomy): Bacteria > Bacteroidota > Bacteroidia > Chitinophagales > Saprospiraceae > JAAUTG01. The sequence continues at coordinate 14,583 of JBCCRX010000082.1, forward strand.
GGATCATCCAAATCCATATAGACATCTAAACTTACGCGATAGCCCTCTCCAAATACTGTAGTGTAGCCGTTCATGCGGGTAAAAGCACCCGTGACGCCAGGTGAGGGTGAAGGTGTAATACCAGATGAATTAAGGATTGCGTGCTGACTACCTTCGGTCGAAGTAATGCCGTTTGTTCCGCTAGCAACTGTCATTATTTCGCTAGAAAATTCAATCCAGCTAGAATAAGTATTGGGAACAAAGCCACTCTCAAAACTTTCAAAATAAGCTATGTCATAAGCGGCAGGCACCTCAAAATCAACGGCAGCAGAGCATAGTCCTACATCATTACTCACCGTAATATCATCAGGACACTTGATTTCTAGAGGAGCGGCATTATCTACTATGGTGACGGTCGCAGTTTCGCTATCCATACGACCAAATTCATCTGTGATTGTTAAAGTAATCGTATTATTACCGACATCATCACAGTTGAAAGTGGTGACGTCTATTTCCAGCAAAGTCGGTGGTTCATCGCAGCCATTGGTCGAGCCACCATCTACTTGTGAGGCTGTAATAGCAGCATTGCCATTGGCGTCTAAGGCAATGACAAGGTCTCTTGTAACTGCCATCGGTTCGGGTACAAGCACACCCGTTCCTACGACATCATCCAGCCATGGACAAAAATCAATTTCACCCGGTGTTTCATTGACAATATCGCCATTACCAGGCATACCAGTGTTATTTTCATTGGGTCCAGCGGCATCTCCCCACCAGTTAGACTGTCCATCAACTTCAAAACCATTGGTAGAGTAGTTCGATACGCCTGTTAGATTCCCCGTGATGTTGTTATTATTGATTTTTATGCTGGTCGCTCCGCCCAAATCTCCGACACCAATACCCTCAAATTGATTATTAGTAATATCGTTGTTGTTAATATCTACGTCGATTGGATTATCGGAGGAAATACCCACCATATTGTTGTCGATGCAGTTGTTTGTAACTGTTGTCGCATCTGCATTTTGGAGGTAGATACCCGTATGCCAACCACTGAAACTATTTTCATCAATCGCCAAATTCGTTGTACCACCAATTTCGTTGATAATCCCTCTGAAAGTATCAAAATTCGTATCAGGCGTACCATCGTTGCGAATGAAGCTACTGTTTTGAACCGTTGTATTTTCGACACCACCCACAATTTGAATCGCCGTCTTTTCGCCCGAAGGAATCTGCTTACCATCAACAAAGTCCATCCCATCAATAGTCACACCATTAACCGTGATATTGATGTAGCCTCTTTTTTCTGCACCCTCTACTCTTGTGCCATCACATGGTGAGATACCTGCATTTGGTCCTTCTAAAGTGATCGCTTTATCAATAACCACATCTTCTACATGTAATCCTGCGCTCGGCGAAATGGTCTCGCCTGCACTTGCATCATCTATTGCCGCCTGAATACTACAGTAAGTAATCGTAGCATCTCCACTACGAGTTACAGTCTTCTTTGCCGCTGCTACGATGTCCATCATATCCGTTAGAATACCATTCGCATCTACTAGTCGCTTATCGGTAGTATTATTGGCAAAAGTATTCGTACCCACAGTTACATCACAAACGACAGGTGAATTTCCACGTCCAAAATAATTGGGAGAAGCCCCATCCGATTGATCCCCATCTCCTGCATCATTCATGACATAATTAGGATTGGGGTGACCGCCACCTTGTAACTGTAGACCGATATCGTTGTCTTCTATAGTATTACCCATGACGATGTGGTTCGTCCCTTCAATGACAATACCGAAGCCTTCGCTAGTTGTAGCACTTGCATTCAACTGTTTGTAGCCAGATACCATATTATTCCTGACAATGACACCAGTTGGGACGTCAGGATAGTTATCGGGATTCCCGTTCAAGAGCGCTCTTCTAAATACTCCAATACCAACATGATCGCGTATATTCATTGCCGTGGAAGCCGTGAAACTGACCGTGTTATTTTCTACAACAATACTTCCAACGCCAGTATCTAATCCTGTACCTTCGGGATTTTTGATCTCAATACCGAAACGTCCACAATCAGTCACCACATTTCCTGACACAAGGTTCGCTCCTGTCAGCCCATTGAGTGTTGTTAATCCGATTCCATTGTCTGCATTATTGGTGAGGGTATTATTAATAATATTGACACCCGAGGCGGTACCATCTTGCAACTCGATTCCACAGCAAGCATTATTACTTGCCATACAGTTAGAAATAGTGATGTTGGATTTTTGATTATTCCAAATGACGATACCTCGCTGAAATCCTGGGCTGTTATGATTGATTGCCATCACTTGGTCAAAGAGTACACTGTCTATCGGTCCATTGGCATACAAGCCTGCACGACCGCCCAAATTGCTGTCTAATTTTACATTTTGGACTACCAGCGTATCATTACTGCCCAATGCTGCGATACCTGCCTGAGAAGCTGTATTATTGGAAGTGTAATTTTGTACTGTTAAATTAGTGATTGTCACATTAGTCACATTGGGGAGAATAGCGATACCGCTCCCACCCACGGCTAGATTTGTACCATCCAATACGTATAATTCTTTATCAGATGTTGCGCCTTGCAAGGTGAGTGATTTATCAATAGTGACCCGCTCTTCGTATGTTTTGGCAGAAATTTCAATGGTATCACGACTGTTCGCTTTATCTACTGCCTCTTGAATGGTACAATGAACTGTACTCTTGGTGATATTAGTGACAAAACCATCTGTACTTACCATTGGATCATCTTTTGGAGCAGTCAACCAAGGACAGAAAACGACATTTACAGAAACTGTATCTCCTGTACCTGGCCCTTCGCCCGAAGGTCCACTTGGGTCACCCCACCAATTGCCTGTTGCATCTACTGTGGCATTAGTAGAGTTAACACCAAATAAAGTATTGTCAAATATATCATTGTTATTAATGATTGCAGTAGTCGCATCTGAGGCATTGAAACCAATCGTGACCCCACAAGTATTGTCCGTGATCGTGTTATCCGTAACTGTAACATCCGTGCCTGCACCAAAAAGTGTACCTGCTATGAAGGCTGCTGATTTTGAACCATCTACGGAAGCTGTTCCTTTATTTTCACTTACCGAGTTGCCTGTAATTGTAACAGTTGCACCTGCATTGGCATCCACTGCATAATCTATAAAATCACCTATTCCTTTACCCGTGTACATGTTATTCGTGAAAAAGGAATTATCCAGCGCAGCACCAAAGAATTGTACCCCAATACGCCCGATTTCATCGAACATACTGTTATTGACCGTCACATTAGCTTGACCTGTCGTTGTGCCAAAGGCAGTAATCGCCGTTCCTGCGTAGTTGGGTCCGCTTTCATTAAATTTGATTTCTGTGAAGCGTACGTTCTCAAATGTTCCAAAACCTCTATGTCTCACCGCTTGCCAAACCAGACCACCCGAACCGTCCACTGTCAAGTTCTCCATTCCAAATTCAAAGCCTTCATTCACTAAAAACCAACCTCTATCATCGTTATCATTGATAGTATTGAAATCAATAGTGAGTATCGTTTGTGACTTATCCGTTCCCAAACCTCGAATCGTTCTGTTTTCATCTATCACGACTTGCGCATCAAAAGGATAAGTATCGGGCAGGAGTAGCACCTCTTGGTCTGTTGGTCCAGCAACAATCGCACCAACATAGTTGGGAGTGACTGAATTAAATACGCCTGCTGCCACATCAAAGGTGTTATTGAGCATGACCCCTTCCAAGTCATCCACATCCGTATCACTCGCGTTTGCAAAGCCTAGAGTAGGCGGGTTCCCAAAGAAAATATGACTGTTATTTACACCTAGATTTGCGCTACTAAAGGTGTTGTCTTTGACGATCGTTTGATCTCCACGTACGCGCAAACTACTCCCAAAACGAGTCGTCGTCCCCATGAAATTATTGTCCGTAATCGTCGCGCCGAGCACATCAATCGTCACTAAGGTATTGCCTTGCTCAGAAGTGCCGTCGTCAGAAGAAATACCACCAGCTACACCATTGATTTTATTGTTGGTGAAAGTGACGTTCATGGAATTAGTCACACCGTCGCCACCACCCATCACGACGAGTTGACGAGGTACATTATTTGGATTATTAAATTGGGTGCTAAAACCTACACCATCAGGCATTGTGCCAGCAAAGGTTTGACCTGAAAAGGTATTACTATCAATGATAATATTGTCGATCATCGCATTGAATTCAGATAGTAAGCCTGCTTCCCCATCCGCTACGATTTCATTATCTTGAATCGTGATATTTTGATGCGCTCCCTGTAGATATACGGCTGCCGCTTCCACTGCTCCATTATCATTATCAAAACCAATAATTGTAAAGCCTGTTCCTGTACCACCAATCGTCACATCGTCTACCCCATTAGGCAAGAAAAGCGTACCCAATACACCATTATCACTCCCTTGAATGATCGTGTTGGCAGCACCATTGACCGATTGCAAAGTAATGGCTTTGTCTATGGTCACATTTTCATTGTAAGTACCGTCTTTCACTTCAATCACATCATTAGGATCAGCATTATCTACAGCATCTTGTATCGTACAGTGAAAGGTAGTTTTCGTCAGATTAGTAATCAAAAAGTTCATCCCAACGCCAACATCATTTTTTGGGGTTGTTAGCCAAGGGCAGAAAATGACATTCTGCGAAATGGTATCTCCAGTGCCTATTCCTGCTCCCGAGGGACCGCTAGCATCACCCCACCAGTTGTTGGAGGCATCTATCAGTGCATTAGTAGAGTTAACGCCGAATAAGGTGTTGTCGAAAATGTCGTTATTATTAATGATAGCAGTGGTGGCGTCTGAGGCATTGAAACCAATTGTAACCCCACAGGTATTGTCCGTGATCGTGTTATCCGTAACTGTAACATCCGTGCCTGCTCCAAAAAATGTACCTGCTATGAAGGCTGCTGATTTTGAACCATCTACGGAAGCTGTTCCTTTATTTTCACTTACCGAGTTGCCTGTAATTGTAACAGTTGCACCTGCATTGGCATCCACTGCATAATCTATAAA
>JBCCRX010000083.1:0-19512 GCA_039201015.1 Bacteroidota bacterium
CTGCCGTTTATACTTATCGAGCGGTGATTCGATTTGGAGATGGCTCTAAACAAGTGCGGAAAGGAGATGTGAGTTTGTTACGCTAGCATTTGAACCGAATTTTAAATAAGTAGAAATTATGAAGGAGGGAAAAGGAATGATGAATGCTGAATGTGGAACAAGGAATAATGAAGTTTGCCAAGTGGGACTTATCTTTCGTTTTGGCATTCAGACCACTTTTGCTCAGGCAGATGTACTCAGGCGGACTCGATATTCTTTCCTGCTATGCTTATGCCTGTTTGGCGTTTCGGGCATCCATGCCCAAGCCTTCGAAGCGGGCGCAGAATATACTTTTGGCAGAACTTATACGACTTTCAAGGGCAATTTGAGCGACATTGTAGGCTTTTCAGAACTGGAAATTACGGAGGCGGATATAGATACGGCTTTTGCCAGTTTTGATTTGAATGCTCCTCGCTGGGTGAAAGATTTGTTTCCTGGTTTGCGCATAGAAATAGATCAAGAAATCGCCAAACAACTCAGTCGCGGCAATCGAGCAGCGCGTTTTTATGGGCGATTTCAGTGGGTGGGCGCAAGTTTCATGATTTCTGAACCGCGTCTGACGGAGCAATTGGCGTCCAAAATATTGAGCAATCAATTGCGTTCCATTCGTTTGGCTGTCGGTGGCAGAACGGAAGAACTGTCTGCTCATTTGGCAGATATTGCTCTGGAAGAAACACAGCAGGTCAAACCTTTTTTCCCCAAACGTTATGATCTAGAAGTCTATTTACACCTTAAAAAGATGCTTTTGGGCAATGAACCATTGCTGGAATGGGGAAATAATTCTTATTTGGATGCAGAATTGACAACTGGACTTCGCCTCACCGCTGATCCTTCGCCCGTCGTGGAATTGGGCAGTATCTTGTTCATCAGCGAAAAGATTGATTCGCTGCTGGAAGGCGGCTTATTGAGAGCCGTTGAGAACACCACCGATGAAATCGCGGAAGCCATACAAAGCAGCGTGTTTGGTAAGTTCAAAGACCCCCGCATCATCAGCTCAATGGGCTGGTTTGCTAGAGGGACTTTGCCACTTAATTTTGGGCAAAACTTCTCGCTGGTGGCTGGCGCAGAAGTCAGTGTGAGCAAGCATTTGATGGTGTCTGGCACAAATCCAATGTTCTCTTTTTATGGCTTTGGTGGCTTGCGCTGGAACTGGAAGAGTTCGGAGAAAGCCCGAAGGAGAAGGAGGTAATAGAGTAAGACTTTGCGCAACTCTGAGAAAAACCCTCCGCGTAACTCTGCGATTAAAAAAACTCTTCAAAAAATTGAACCACAAAGTAACGCTTAAAAAATAAGTTTTCGACTTGTGGGCAGACTTTCCTTTAGGAATAAGAAGGTTAGAGAGGGTAAATCGAAAGGTTATTTTTTTCCTTTTACAAAGTTGGAAATAGGCGCTGCTTTGGCTAGATAGAAAACAAATCTTCCAAGCTTACTTCACTTTGTACCAGTTCGTGATAATATTCGTTTTGAATGACCCCGAAAGGTGTAATCATTGTGAGAAAGATATTTTTCCGCTTGTTGTTTGCCTCTTCCGAAAAGACATAAACAAGGTTGCGCAGTTTTCTGGCAGCTTCTTTGTCTATTAAATAATCCGCTTTCGTGAATTTGATCTCACAAATATTCACTACTCGATCCGCTCGATCTATTAGTAAATCAATTTGACAATTGATGTCGCTGTCTCGCTTTTCCCAAGCAGATACCCTTGCTTCGATTGCTTCTAATTTCAATGCCTTTTTGATCTGCTTAATGTGCGCAAAACACAGTCGCTCGAAAGCTAAGCCCGACCAACTCACCCAAGTTTGAGTCTTTACGATATTGTTCCATTTTCGTGTTTTAGAAACATTATCTTTCATAAATTTCAAATGAAAAATAGTGAAGTTATCAACCAATTTGTACCAAAATTTCGTTTTTCGCGCTTGATAAGGCGTGAAAACTTCTATAAACCCAGATTCCTCTAGTTCATTCAAAACCGTTGTCAGTGTACCGCCACTTGCTAACTTGGTTTTTTCTATAATTTCTCGGCGACTTAAACCGCTTTTCCTGCTATCCAAAGTTTCTATGATTTGGTAGTGTCGCTCGCTGTGAGCAAATAAGGAACTGAATAGCACTTGGTACTCATCTACCAAAATACCGTCTTTCGTGAAACACGCTCTATCCACAAACTGCACAACGCTTTCTCCTTTCCTAATTGCATCCAAATAGTAGGGAACGCCGCCTGTCACTAAGTACAATTGCGCTATATCGTAGTGACTCCATTTGATACCCTTCTCTTTCAGGAAAAGCTCCACTTCATGCAAATTGAATTGCATCAATCTGATTTTTTCAGACACTCGGTTGTGCAATCCACCTTTGTTTTTCAATATTTTCTTAATCATCCAAGATGCGGCAGAGCCACAAATCACACAAACAATATCATTTCGCTTGGTACAATAAGCATTCCAAAATCGCTCGAATGCCATTAAAAATTTAGAACGTGGCGTATCAAACCACGGCAATTCATCCAAGAAAATCACCTTTTTTTGCTTTCCTTTTTGGCTGTCAATGAATCGCTCTAAAGCAGTAAAAGCGGTCATCCAATCTACGATTTCATACAAACCAGCTTCTGCCCAGCCATGCTTTGAAAGTGTTGTCTTGAAATGCAGTAATTGATCTTCCATACTGCCATTGTGCAGCGCAGTTACTTCAAAAATAATTTGGTCGCCAAAGTAATTGCGCACTAAAAATGTTTTCCCCACTCTTCGCCTACCATACACTGCTACCAACCTAGATTCGCTGCTGCTTAAGCAATGCTCCAAAGTGGCGCGCTCTTCTTTCCTTCCTATTAGCTTCATCCTGTTTTAAATTTATATCTAGCCAAAAATAGCGTTTTTTATTAAATCTGGCTGGATATAAAATTTTATAATCAGCCAAATTTGATGAAAAAGTTAAAAAATGGCTGATTATAGATTGTAGTCATTTTGGTTTTGGCATTCCAAGTTATAGGTGTTTATAGCTAACTTTGTTTTAATAAAGGTAGGTTCTCTTATAAAACTCACTTTACTATTTTATAGCGGATAAACTGCAAAGTAGGATATTTTTTTAAAACACTTAAGGGCATTTAAGAACACATAAGACCTAGTTTTTTTTGCAAAAACGTGGCGTACATAAGTACTCACGCAGATTTATTTTTAAGATATGTCATATTTTGGTTTTTGAGAATAACCTCATAATTATTTAATAACCAGCTTCTTATCAAAGTCAAATATGACATATCTAGCATTCGATTAATTTTGTCCAAGTACTTAGTATTCTTCGATTCTTGCTTACTTTTATGAGAAAACCCTTTTAGCAAGGGTGAACTTATTCCATTGCTTTTCCATTTATTTGTACATTTTCTAAAAGTAGTTCTTCTGCATACTTGAACTGACTTTCTTTGCCTGCCTCAGCTATGGAAATGTTGCGGAGTAAAACTTTAGTAATGGGTTGTGCTTCTACACCTACTATCTTGAACGGCAGTTCTTCCACGAATTTGCATTGTATGTCGCTGGCATAAAAGTGATGAAATTTAGTCGGAAAATTATTGCCGCGATAGCCATGATAATCCATCCTAAAAATGAACATGGCCTTGCGAATACTGTCTATCTCCAATTTTCGGAAGTAAATGTTTTTGACTTCGCCACCTCTGTCCAAATTGCATTTGAAATTCAAAGCGTGTTTTCCAGCGATGATGTGGCAGTTTTCTACAAAGACATTTTCTACGCCGCCCGACATTTCAGAACCCACGCAGAAAGAGTTCACACCTGAATTGAGGCGACAGTTTCGAACCAACACATTTTTGCAACTTGCTCTGTCCCAGGCATCTTGGTCTCGACCTGCTTTCACGGCTATTGCATCGTCTTCGGTTTCGATGTAGCAATCTTCAATCAGCACATCCTCGCAACTGTCGGGATCAATGCCGTCGTCATTCAAATAGCCGCCATAAATATTCAAAGCTCGAATGCTGATATTTTTGCTGAAAACAGGGTGAATCGTCCAGAAAGGACTGTTTTTGAAAGTCAAATCTGCGAGTAGTATATTTTTACATTCATACAATTCTACCAAAGTCGGACGCAGCCAATGCGCTTGTCCGTCCCCGAAGCCGTCGTCCTTTCCGTCCTTATCCAAATCCAGAAAGCCATTGCCAAAAACCCGCTGATCTTCTGCTACTAGGTCATTGCCCATTTGTCGCAGCTTTTTCTGATCGGGCTTTTGTTTTTTGCGCCATACTTCCGACCATTTTCGACCGTTACCATTGATCGTTCCTTGACCAGTCAGTGCCATGTTTTCTTGCTGAAACGCATAAATCAAAGGAGAATAATTCCAGCAGACCGTGCCTTCCCAACGCACTTTCACTAAAGGTAAATAATCTTCGGCTTCACTGCTGAAAGTCAAAGTCGCGCCTTCTTGAAGATGTAAATTCACATTACTTTTCAGGTGAATCGGACCTTTAGAAAACCATTCGCCTTTTGGTACAATTACTTTCCCGCCACCTTCTTCACTTACTCGATTGATGATGTTTTGTAGCTCTTGACGCACTTCTTGAGCTTCCGATGCTTCTAATTTGACGATTCGATCAGGAAAATCGGGGGCTTGTACTCGCTGTAAAATTGCTTTAGATTCTTTGTTCCACACTTTCTCCTCTTGTTTTTTAGCGGCTTCTAGTGTGAAATTCCCGTTTGCTACTCGAAGATTAGTCTTGCAGGCAAAACAGGAAAGGAGAAAGGAAATAAAAAGTATTCTTATCATTGTCCTAAGTAATTTAAAAGAAGCGAATTTTTGAAGTCAAAAGTACACAACTTATTGATTTCTAAATATATAGAAACATAGAGGCACATAGCTTTTTCGCAGAAAAAATACCATTCTTTGTGTCCTTTTGTCCCTTTGTGGTTCATGTATAAACATTACATTGCAGTTTACTACCACAATATTATATGTTTCAAAAAATGCATATTTTGTTTTGCGTCTAAATTACTACAGGCTTTCTGTGCTTCAATTCAACTTATTCCGCTCCATCGCCTTCTCATTCACCACCAAGCCCAAACCTGATGTGGTTGGAACACTTAAAAAGCCGTCTTTGAACTCAAAATAATTATCAAATAATTCATAAAGTGGGCCGTAATTTTGATGCAGCCGCTTGCCCGCATATTCTTGAAAGCGCGCGCCATTAGGAATAGAAGCCAGCAATTGTAAACTAGCGGCCGTGGCTAGAGTCGGTTTGGCATTGTGCACCATGATTTGTTTGCCGAAAGCATGGGCCAAAGCAGCGGCTTTTTTGCAGTCGGTGATGCCGCCGCATTTGATGACATCTGCATTGACGATGTCCACTTTACCGATAGTGATGAGGTCTTTCATCATCCACAAATTGTACTCGTGTTCGCCCGCCATTACTGGAATATCCAAGTCTGCTACCACCTGTGCCAAACCTTGATAATCTTGTTGAAAAACAGGCTCTTCGAGTGCGGCAATATTAAAATGTTCGTATAGTTTTTTGCCCATCATGGTTGCTTGTGCAGGCGTGTAACCATTATTAAAATCGATGAAAAGCAAAATATCATCACCGATGGCTTGCCGAATGGCTTTCACGCACTCAAATATCTCATCTGGATACGGATTGACGTTCTCTTGCCGAATTTGCATCCGTGCTTTCACGGCTTTGTAGCCTTGCTCCACGAATCCTACCGCCACTTCAGCCATTTCGCTGGGTGTCATATAATTATAGTTGCCTTTGTCCCGACCATAGCTGCCATAAACCTGAATTTTTTCCTTGCCATTACCTCCTAGCAGTTGATGAACGGGCATTCCTAAAATTTTGCCCTTCAAATCCCACAGAGCATTGTCAATGCCCGCCAAAGAACCAGGATGCAAACCACCAACACCTGTTTCTAGTCCTTTCAGATAAGCCTCTGACCAAATGCTTTCACTCTCAAATGGATTCTTACCAACTAGATACTTTTCCAACTCTTGCTCAATGTAAATAGGCGTTAGTTTTTTATTCGCACCATCGCTTTCTCCCCAACCCGAAATGCCTTCACTCGTTTCAATTTTTACGAAACAGGCTTTCTTGAAAAGATAACTCTTGACTTTCGTGATCTTGATATTATCGGGCGCGTTGATTGATGGAGTGGTCCTTGTGTGACCAGAAAGAAGACTAGATAGTGTTCCGAGACCAAATATTTGTAAGAAAGACTTCCGATTCATAGAATTCGATTTCACTTGAGACGAAAAATATTGCCTTTATGCTGACAAAAAGGGGGATATTCAAATCTATTTTGCAAAATTTCTGTTTATAGACGATAGTGTATTTTCATTTATATATTGTCTTACTTAAAACAATGACTTAATAATTTTGTGCAATGGATTGCATAAATAATCTTATTTGTCATAGACAATTTATTATACTGGTCTTACAATCATCTGGTCGTCATGCTGAAAAAGTCAATCATTCTTATTGTAATATTTACGTTCATCGCTCACAGTAGCTTTTCACAAAAAGCGGTGATCTATGGTGTTGTAAAGGACGCTGGACAAAAGGAAGGACTTGCTTTCGCCAATGTAGGCATCACTTCGCTGGGCTTAGGGACGACGACTGATCTGGAAGGGGCTTATCGCTTGACCAATGTACCAGCAGGAACGCACACTGTACAATTTAGCTATTTGGGCTATGGGAGTGTGCAAAGGGAAGTCACGGTGACTCCTAAAGCGCGTGTAGAAATAGATGTTTCGCTCTCTGAAGATGGAGTAGAATTAGAAACTGTGGTAGTGAATGGGCAAGCAGTAGGACAGCGAGCCGCTATCAATCAACAGATTAATGCCAATACCATCGTCAATGTAGTTTCCAGAGAAAAATTGCAAGAGCTACCCGATCAGAATGCTGCAGAATCGGTCGGTAGGATTTCGGGTGTGGCGCTGCAACGCGACGGTGGAGAAGCTACCAAAGTGAGCATTCGAGGTCTTTCTCCTCGTTATAATTCCATTACGATTAATGGCGAGCGTATTCCCTCTACCGATGGCAGCGACCGCTCGGTGGATTTGAGTATGATTTCGACGGATGCTTTAGAAGGCATTGAGGTGTTCAAAGCCATTACACCAGATAAGGACGGAGATGCGATTGGTGGCACGGTAAATTTTGTAGTCAAAAACGCAGATAATGGTTGGCGAAGCGAAGTGCGTATCCTAGGAGGCTATAACAATCATCAAAGCAATGCGGGCTTGGTGCGCGCAAATGCTAGTGTTTCCAACCGATTTTTGAAAGATAAATTGGGCGTCATTGCGGGGCTTAATTACCAATTAGCAGACCGAAGTTCTGATCTATTAACGGCTAGCTACATCATTACGGGTGAAGATCAAGAAGGCAATGCAATCATCAATACAGAGAACCTAAATCTTGCAGATCGAATAGAGCAAAGAACACGCGGCGGCGCAAATCTAAATCTAGATTATCGCCTGCCTTTTGGCAATTTACAAGCCAGTACTTTCTATGGATTGGTGGAACGCGATGAAGTGCGCTATCGAACGCGTTATCGTCCAGAAGGCAGTCGAAAAGAATACGAATTAAGACAGCGAAACACACTACAAAGCACTTGGAATAATACTCTAAGTGGTGTTTTTGATCTTCCTTTTCTCAGTTCTAAACTGGAAGTGAGAGGTAGCTATGCTCGTACACAACAAGAAACGCCCAACGAGCGCACACATCGCTTTCGAGAAGACGGTGCTTTCACGGGCAGTGTAGAGGAAAGTGATTTGGAACTTGTGGTAGCAGCCGCTAAAAATGATTTAGAAACCACTTTCTTTCAGCAAGATCGCATTGATGATACAGAAGTGAATACCAATAAATACACCGCCCAAATTGATTACGGCATTCCTTTCAAGTTTTCTGATCAAATCAATGGTAATTTTAAATTGGGGGCTAAAATACGTCTCCAAGACAGAGATCGAGTGACGCAGCGACTTTGGTCGGCTTTTGGCGCGATTGACCAGATTGCTGCTGATTTTTCAGAGGCTTTCCAACTCAATAGTGATGATCGAATTACCGTCGAGCAGTTTTTTGGTGACTTCAATCCTGATCCTTACTTGAATAATAGATATACTTTCGATTTCGGAAGAACCTTGAGTATCGAGCGTTTGAACCAATTTACAGATACTTATAAAGATCAGTACTATTCGATAGATGAAAGGCAAAGACTACAAAATTACGAGAGTTCGGAGCAAGTTCGGGCTGCTTACGTGATGACTACCTTCAATTTATTCAAAAAGTTGACTTTGATTCCAGGCGTGCGCGTCGAACGCACCGACACTGATTTTGAAGGATTATTTGGTCGTTCTTTTGAGTCGGAAGGACAGGTTTTTATCTCCGCAAAAGACACTTTAGGCAACAATGACTACACAGAAGTTTTGCCCATGATTCAGATGAAATATCAGGTTCTGCCGTGGATGGATATTCGTGCAGCCGCCACCAAAACCCTAGCGCGCCCCAACTTTTTTGATCTCATTCCTTGGCAGCAAATTGACGACATTAATGGTGTAGTTCAACGTGGAAATCCCGAACTTCGGCATACTCAAGCTTGGAATTATGATTTGCAAGCTTCCTTCTACAACAAATATGGACTATTCACGATTGGTGCATTCGCTAAACGGATGACCGATGTTGATTTTCAGCGTATCAGCCGAGACATTGATCCCGACTCTGCTACGAGAGGTTATCAATTGATTACTAGAGAAAATTTGGAGACAGAAGTGAATGTGCGCGGTATCGAAATTGATTTACAAACACAATTGAGTTTTCTACCAAAGCCTTTCAATGGCATCTTAGTGGGTGGCAACATGACGTTGATGGAGTCCAGTACGAAGTTTCCGTTTCTAAAAATTATTCCTGGCGAAGCTCCATTTTTCATCCCAACTATTCAAAATTCTTTTCGGGAGGGCATCTTACCCGATCAGCCACAGCAAGTGTATAATCTAAATATTGGCTATGAAATAAAGGGCTTCTCTGCTCGACTTTCTATGATTTCGCAAGGCGAAACCCTACAATTTGTCGGCAGTAGATCGGAGCTAGACGGTTATTTCAGTGGTTTCACTCGTTGGGATTTAGCCATGAACCAAAGAATCAATAATGCTACCAAAATCTACTTTAATCTCAACAACATTACCAATACGCCAGAAGTAATTACACTAGGAGAGAACGTCAGCTTTCCAGTAGAAGAAGAATTTTTTGGCTGGACAATGGACTTGGGCTTTCGAGTGCGTTTCGTACAAGATTAGATAAAAATAGGTTACTTAATTATAAATTGTATTAATATGAAACTCTTATATACCTTGACTTTAGCGAGTCTGCTTTACTGGAGCTTATCTGCACAAACCATAGTACCTGTACCACAAGGTAATGGAACGCTCAACGACGCAATACAAAACTATATAGATACCAATGGCGGCGTAGATGATTCGGTCATCTTCGAGCTGGAAAGTGGTGGTATTTATGTATTAACATCCACCATAGATTTTGACTATGACCTAAATATCCAAGCAGCCGCAGATTATGAAGTGCGCCCTGTCATTTTGCCTGCTCTTGCGGACGGTGGAGAAACTTTTCGCCCGTTCCGAGTGCGAGAAAACATCACTTTGAGAGGGCTATATGTTACTACAGAAGATGCGCTAGGCGGAAGAAGTGATCAAATCATCCGAATCAGTAATGATGAGGCGCGTATTATTATAGACGATTGTCATTTGGATAAAGCAACTCAATCTGCCTTACGGATAGACAATGAGGATAATAAAATATACATGACCAATAGCATCGTCAGCAATATCATCAATTTGCAGAATCCTTCTAATGGACGCGGTTTTGATGATCGTGGTCAGGACATTGATACGCTTTGGGTAGAAAATTCGACTTTTTACAATTTGACGGCTCGCCTATTGAGAGACGACGGCGGTGAGATCAATTGGCTGCTTTGGAATCAAAATACCTCGGTGAATACGGGCGACCGTACCTTAGATATTGGGGAAGGTTTAGAAGTGAGAGTGACCAATAATTTATTCATCAATCCAGCCTTTCTAGGAGATGACGACAACGATGCAACTGCCTTCCAGATAGATGAAAGTGATGATGAAATGCAAAACGTAGTGATTTCACACAATAATTTTTACAACGATCCAGCATTGCTAGAGATTTATGACGCGATCAATGTGAATGCAGAAGAAGGAGATAGTGTTTATGTCAGAAGATTTCTGAATGGTACAGCAAGTGATTTTGTATCTATGGCAGGGCTGGATTCGACTATTTATAATCAAGAAATGGACTTCATCAACGCCCCCGCTACTCCTACGGAATACGTCCGTACTTTCTACGATGATCCGACCACGGCAGTGCCAATTGATGACGGCAATGGCGGTGCTGGACCAGACAATGTTGCACAAGTTCCTTTCGATTTCTGTTACAGCCGCGCCAATCCAATGGCAAGCGCTGGCACGGAAGGGCAAGCCTTGGGCGATCCAAATTGGACATCGTGTGTCACCTCTTCCACTAAAGATATTGGAAAAGAAATCGATTTACAGCTTTATCCCAATCCTTTTTCTACTCAATTGAACTATGAATTGACCGTAGAAAAGACGAGTGAAATGGATGTCATCCTTAGAAATGTATTGGGACAAGTAGTGTATCAAGAAAGAGCGGCTGCCATGATCGGTTTCAATCGCTTTACTTTGAATTTAGATCATTTGAATAACGGCTATTACTATCTGACGATACAAATGGAGGATGGCTTTTTTACGATCAAGGTGTTGAAGACAAAGTAGCCTCTAATTTCACCCCAGTCTGGTATCGCAAATCGGAGAGTAAGGATTCGAGACTGCAAACCTCTGAAGTGCCTAGCATTTCGGAGGTTTTTGTTTGCTGTAAATCTATGGGAAATATGGTTCTTTGACCTTTAGTTTTGCAATTTCTCGAATTCCTTAAGTAAGACTTTTGAAGTTTTAGAACTGAAAGCGTTGAAAACAGCATTTTTTTGGCTTAAACTTTGAAAGTCTAGTGTTCGCATTTTGCAAAAATTGTCAAATAACCGGAAATATTAAAGGAAATGCGCTCAATATTTTTATGCTTTAGCGCTTGTTTGGATTTTGATCTTTGAGGCGAAAACGAGCTATTTTTTCGTTAATCAAGGCAAAAAATGGGAGCTTAGGAATGAAAAAACAATAACCTCCGATTCTTGGAACTGATCTTTCGCTCCCATTTTGAACTTAAAAAACCTGATGTAGCTAGGCTGTACGCGCTTTTTGAAGAACAAATAAACGGCAGCAAAGACCCTGAAATTCATGAAAAGGAGCGATATTTCGGGCTGAAAAATAGAATTATGGAATGGTATATACCAATCACAATACTGCCTGGAGTGGGTATGCTTATCATGTCCACAACGGGACAAATGATGTCGCTAAGCAATGAAATAGAAAGCCTATTATCGAAAAAATGCAGTCCTTTTCAGCATAAAATCTCTCATAAAAAGATTGCGCAACTGAGTCGCTTAACCAAAGCAGCGACGCTGCTTTATTTATCTTCTGCTTGCTTTGTCTTGTCTGGAATATTGGGTGCACTGCTGGGCACGGAAATGCACAATAGCATTCCCAATCTTGTCCTAGTATTGGGTGTGACTTTGGTCTTGATTGCCTTAACCATTTTGATCAATTACGGATTTCATACCATCACGATCAGGAAATTGCAGCACCAGCACAACGAGCAAGCATGATGCGCTTTCTTACAATCATAAAAAAATATCTTACAGATGTCCTACGAAATGTTTCAAGTCGAAATCGAAAACCACATTGCGAGTGTCACCTTCAATCGTCCAGAAAAAGCCAATGCCATTCACCAGAAAGGCTGGGAAGAGATGAAAGCCATCTTTGAAGAATTGAGTGAGAGAGAGACCGTTCGAGTAGTTGTTTTGAAATCAACGGGCAAGCATTTTTGTGCAGGAATTGATCTGAGCTTGTTAATGTCTTTTCAGCAATTCACACAAATAGATTGTGAGGGCAGAAAGCGAGAACAATTCCTGAAATCTGTACGGCACTTACAAGCTTGTGTGAATGCCATTGAAAATTGTAGGAAACCCGTATTAGCAGCAATACAAGGCGGTTGCATCGGTGGTGGCGTGGATGTCATCGCTGCTTGTGATCTACGCTATTGCACGCAAGACGCTTATTTTACGATCAAGGAAATAGATATGGGGATGGTTGCAGATTTGGGAACACTACAAAGATTGCCCAAAATTATTCCTTTTGGTGTGCTGAGTGAATTGGCTTACACGGGTCGGAAAATGGATGCTAAGGAAGCAAAAAATATAGGTTTGGTCAATCAGAACTACGATGGTCAAGTGGAAATGCTGGAAGCCGTAATGGAAATAGCGCGCCAAATTGCTGCCAAATCACCCCTTTCCATTCGAGGCATAAAGGAAGTGCTGCAATATGCGCGCGAACACTCTGTGCAGGACAGCTTACAGCACATTCAGCTTTGGAATGCTGCTATGTTCTTATCTAACGATCTAATGGAAGCTTTTCAATCAGGTATGGAAAAGAGCGCGGCGAAATTTGAAAATTAATAGCTCATGTTACGCAAGCAGCACCTTAGTCTATATTATTCGCTGATCTCTGAGATTGGCGTGTTTTGCGTAACATCAGTTAATAGCTAATCCGCGATCACAAATTTCCGCTCTAGTTGTCCTTCTTCCGTATGCAATATAAAAACATAGATGCCCGAAGAGAATCTATTGAGATCGAGATTGATCGCACCTTGATTGCTTTCAATGGATATTTCTTCTTCATACACCAATCGTCCGACTAGGTCGTAAATTTGAATCAGTGCATCAAAATTGCGACGCGTTTCTATATCCAACGTCAAGCGTTCCCTTGAGCTAATAGGATTTGGGTAAATATTCCAATCTTCTACCAGAACCAATTGCGTGGTATCCAAGGTCAATCCAGTAGTAAAAGTAGAAGCCTCAGAAAATTCACTACAAGTATTGTAGGCGTTGAAAGGTCGAACGCGCCAGAAATATTGCCTTTCTGCATCTAAATTGTTGATTTCTAGTAAAGTATCTTCGGTGATAAAATGACGAGTCTGAATATTAAAGCTCGGTAAGCGATCTATTTCTATGAGGTATTGCGTTGCACCTTCCACAGGCGTCCATTCAAAAGAAACCGAATTAAAGGTAGGTACTGTGCCGTCATCTTCTGGAAATCTCAGCGAAACGGATTCATCGGGCTCTTGAATATCGGGCGTATTATCCGATCTCAAATAATTGCGCCTGGCCGATTTAATGTCCATTTGCATAATATCATTTTGCTCCTTGCTAAAGATATAACTGGCGCGATCACAACCGAAGTAATTCCCCATGAAGTTCAATTCATCTGGATCAACCAAAACACCATTTGGGTCTCTAGCACCGCCACGATAGTCACAATCATCCCAATTAAATGCAAAGAAATAATCTGGTGGCGTGTCACAAAGACGGTCGCCCGCAATGTCACAATTAGAGCCATCCATAAGCTCGGTAAGCACATTTCTTGGGCTTCTTACAGGAGCAGGATTGCCATGTTTTTCTTCCTCCCAAGGTTCGCTATCCCAACCGTTGTAGGGATGCAACAATCCGAGAAAATGTCCGACTTCGTGCGTCAGTACAATTGATTTTTCGTTGATTTGATCACGTCGCATCACCAACCAATCTGTCCCCGTGTTGTAATACCCAAAAGTTCGTCCGTTTTCTATAGTACTGTTATTATTAGCATCTTGAACGACAAAAACATTGAGTGCATTATTGTCCCTAATCGCTCGCATACGACTTTCCCCTTCTGTATGCTCTGTGTAAAGGATAGAATTGTCTTCGTAATTGAATCTTTCTAAGAAAAATTGGAGCTTGTAAGCCGCAAAATCTTTGTTGAGTTGGCATAGCTGATCCAGGACTCTAGACTCCTTTAGCCGACCTATGCCTTCATCATTGGCAATTAGATGAAAGGTCATTGGAATGTAGCTGATTTCCGTCCTAGATTCTATTGGATTTTCTTTCAAAATTTGTTGGTAGGCAATGATATTTTTCTCAAGTGTTTCGCGTGTCTCATCAGAAAGATCGCAGGAGTGAATGTGCTGACTATGAAGACAAATAGCAGAAAGTAAGCTGACGAAAATTAATACACTTCTCATAGTGTTTTCATTTAAGTAAATTTCACTGGTTTTCTCGTTTTTTCTAGTCAAATTATTGCCATGATTCTAAGGCTATTGTTCATTAAAAATTCAGACAAGTCTATTGGTGATTATTCACAAAAATTTTTAACTCGCTCGAAAGGGTTGAAAAATATACTTTCTACTTCTTAAAAATATTATTGTGAATAAAGTCTATTCAGAAGGAAAAATAGTCGATGCTGCTATTTTCAAAAAGGAAATTTCTTAAAAGGTAATGTCCAGTCGGCAGATCAACTTGTCCAAAAATGGCATTTGTATAACTCAATAAACACCTGACTAAGACTAAAGATAAAAATATCTGCGTACAGATTCAACAATAGTCCGTACATAATTTATAAATAACTGATAATCATAGTATTATATAAAAAAATAGTGAAAGTACTACACTACTGGACATTTTCAAATTGAAAGCACAGAAATATCATTTTTATGCTCGAAATTTGGGTGTATTTCTAATATTTGGATAAAAAATGACATTTTTTATGCTCCGACATTGAAATGTCCACTAGTAAGGGAAAGTACAACGCTTTGAATATTAACTCTTTGCGTTCTTCTTGACCGCCTCACCGTGTCCGCCTTACATGTTTGTGTAAACAAAAAGAGGCTCTTCGGTTATTTTTGTGGAAGATGAAAAAAGTACTTTTTTTATCTTCCATAATAAGGGAATTTTGTGGAGAGAAGGAACTATATAATTCCTTCTCTCCACAAAATTCCCCGATGAGCCCAAAAAGAGAGGCTGTTGTGTCCTTGGTGGCTCAAAAATTGCATAGACTATTGATTCAACGAAAATATTTAGAAAGCCCATATTCCAGACCATAAAACAATAAAAAAGCCAGCAATTGTTTGGAACGAAATCAAAGTGTGGAAAAATATTTACATTTGCGGCAAAATTTGGATAGAACATACATTAATATTTGGTGATTTGATTGGAGTGCTTATTAGGTGGGTATTTTTTACTGTATCACTTTTGAATCAAACCCGCCTGACTTTGCACAGCAATAGGTCGCCAAGATATGCATAGTTTAAATCTCTGTTCTAGCCATTTTGGGGCAGAGACAAACAAAAATAATACCACTATTTATGAGTAAAGTAACCGTCGTAGGTGCAGGAAATGTAGGAGCAACCTGCGCCAATGTATTGGCACACAAAGATATTGTAAAAGAAGTTGTTCTTTTGGACATCAAAGGTGACTTAGCAAAAGGAAAAGCATTAGACAGTTTCCAACAAGCACCTATTGATTATTACAGCACCCGTCTGAAAGGGACGGATGATTACGCAGCTACTGCCAATTCTGATATTGTGGTCATTACCGCAGGCATTCCAAGAAAACCTGGCATGAGCCGCGATGATTTGATTTCTACGAATGCTAAGATTGTGAAAATGGTAACTGAATCCATTATGAAGCATTCCGAAAATCCGATCATCATCGTTGTATCCAATCCTTTGGATGTCATGACTTACGCGGCTTACGAAGCTTCTGGTCTAGCGAAAACGAAAGTATTTGGTATGGCGGGCATACTCGATACTGCGCGCTACCGAGCTTTCTTATCTATGGCTTTGGATGTATCGCCTAAAGACATACAAGCTGTATTGATGGGTGGGCATGGCGACACTATGGTGCCATTGCCTCGCTACACTACAGTGGCAGGCATTCCAGTGACGGAAATGATCGAAGAAGATAAGTTGAATGCTATTGTAGAGCGCACCAAAAAGGGTGGTGGAGAACTCGTAAAACTAATGGGTACTTCTGCTTGGTACGCCCCTGGTGCAGCGGCAGCACAAATGGTAGAATCCATTGTGAAAGACGATAATCGCATCTTCCCAGTTTGTGCCAAATTAGAAGGCGAATATGGCTTGGAAGATATTTTCTTGGGTGTTCCTGTGAAGCTAAATAAAGCTGGAATTGGGGCAATGATTGAACTAAAATTGAATGAATCAGAAATGAAACTCTTGAACACTTCAGCGGATCATGTGAAAGCCGTGATGGAAGTGTACAATGGAATGGACTTGTAGTTTTCATAGCAACTTTATTGGTATTGCTGGATGTGTTTGTAAGACAATAATTTATCTAACAAATACATCCTGCATCGTAATTCCATTCTCCACTCAATAGAAATCGTATAATCTCCATTTTTTCTTTCTCGCCAATTTCACTTTTCCGTAAAAATTATTGCGCTTTCCTATCAATCTTTTTAGTAGATTATATTGTTATTTTCCAAATAAAAGTCTGTTTAAATCTTTCAAGCTTACTTTAATTTTAAATTGAAAAACAAATCTTATTCAAAATAATATTTTGAGCAATATCAAATAGACTAAGTTTTTGTGTTAAAATTATTATTATAGCCATATATATACTCTGCCTTGCTCACAAAAAAGGATATATGTTTTAGATATTATATGATCGCTATTTTCAGAGGCCAACATTAAGATAATGAAAGGACCAGCACCCAATAAGCACTAGGGTTAACACTGACTTTTTGTTAATTTTGCATTTAATTGACAAAGCACCTGTCCAATTTTGAAATCAAAAGCAATCACTATGACGACATTTCTCAAAGATGTGGAAAAGGCTTCAATAGAGCCACTGACGGATGATTTCATCCAAGAGGTGAAAGCTGATTTTTGGGTGTGCTGTCTTAGTCGGGAAATGAGTTTATTGGGCAGGAAAGAGGTGCTTACTGGAAAGGCGAAGTTTGGTATCTTTGGAGATGGCAAAGAAGTGCCGCAAGTCGCCATGGCTAGGGCTTTTCGTAAAGGTGACTGGCGTTCGGGTTATTACAGAGATCAGACGCTGATGCTCGCACTTGGTGTGGCGAGTTTGGAAGATTTATTTGCGCAATTGTACGCCGACGCTGAAAACGATAGATTCAGCAAAGGGCGACAGATGAACGCTCACTTCGCAACACCGACTATCGACGAAGATGCTCGCTGGATAGATAGTAGAGAGGCTTACAATATCTCTGCTGATGTCTCTTGCACTGCTGGTCAGATGCCAAGAGCAGTAGGGCTTGCGATGGCATCCAAAGTCTATCGCGAGAGCAAAGTTTTGGAGGCGAGCACTAACTTTTCTGAGCAAGGCAATGAAGTTTGTTTTTGCACGATTGGCGATGCTAGTACTTCTGAAGGCGTCTTTTGGGAAGCAATTAATGCGGCTGGTGTCATGCAAATCCCGATGGCCGTTTCCGTTTGGGACGATGGCTATGGTATTTCTGTTCCCGTCGAATATCAGACGACAAAAGGCAGTATTTCAAAAGCACTGGATGGCTTAAAAACCAATGCAGATGGCAAAGGCATAGAAATATATGAAGAGAAAGGCTGGGATTACGCCAAATTGCGAAAGCTCTATGAAAAAGGCATTGCGCGCATGCGAGAAAATCATACGCCCGCTGTTTTTCACATCGTAGAACTTACCCAGCCGCAAGGACACTCCACTTCTGGCTCACACGAACGTTACAAATCGGAAGAAAGACTAGATTGGGAAGCGCGTTTTGATTGCATTGCGCAGATGCGAAATTGGATGATTGCGATGGACATTGCGACCGCTGAGGAGCTAAACGAAATGCGCAAAAAGGCCAAGAAGCAAGTCAAAGAAGCCCGAAATAAGGCTTGGGAAGCCTATAATTCGCCCTTTGTAAAGATTAGAAAAGACTTAGAAAAAATTTATGAGGGCATCATTTTTGATTTGCACGAAAACGATAAAGTCAAGGCAAAACCCATTCTGCGTGCTTTACAGAATTTCAGAAGCCCCACACTCTCTGATTTGGTATCGAATGCACGAAAAATGTATTTTCATATCCTAAAAACGAATACTGCTCATCAGGTATCGCTAGAAAATTGGCTACAAATACATTACCAGAAAGCAGAACAATACTATCATACCGATCTATATAGCGACTCTCCTTATGCGGCTACCAAAGTTGCTGCAATAGAGCCTGTCTATACCAAAGATGCAGTCGTAAAAAGTGGATTTCAAATTCTGAATGCCTACTTTGACCAACTCCTTAAACGTGACCCAAGAGTAGTTGCTTTTGGTGAAGACGTTGGCAATATCGGCGATGTCAATCAGGGCTTTGCGGGTCTTCAAGAAGCCCATGGAGAAGAACGCGTCTTTGATACGGGCATACGCGAGTGGACGATCATGGGACAGGCAATCGGTCTGGCAATGCGTGGTTTACGTCCCATCGCAGAAATTCAATATTTGGATTATTTGGTATATGGACTTGAACCACTCACTGATGATTTGGCGACTTTGCGCTATCGTTCTGGTAATATCCAGCAAGCACCCGCCATTATTCGTACGCGAGGTCATCGCCTAGAAGGAATTTGGCATGCGGGTTCTCCAATGTCGATGCTGCTGAGTTCATTGCGTGGCCTTTGCATTTTAGTGCCTAGAAATATGGTGCAAGCCGCAGGTTTCTACAACACCATGATACAATCGGATGATCCTGCATTGATTATTGAATCGCTGAATGCTTATCGCTTGAAAGAGCGAGAACCAGACAATCTAGGTACTTACACCCTACCAGTTGGGAAGGTCGAAGTATTAAAAGTAGGAACGGATGTCACGTTAGTCACTTATGGGTCTTGTGTGAGAATAGCGGAAGCAGGCATCAAATTGTTGAATGAACACGGTATTTCTGTCGAATTGATAGATGTGCAGTCTCTTTTGCCGTTTGATTTATCACACGACATTCTGCAATCTCTAAGAAAGACCAACCGAATTGTTTTTATGGACGAAGATATTCCTGGTGGCGCGACGGCTTATATGATGCAAGAAGTACTAGAAAAACAAGGTGGTTATCAGTATTTAGACTCCCAACCACTAACGCTCACCGCAAAATCACATCGTCCGCCCTACGGCTCCGATGGGGATTATTTCAGCAAGCCTAATGAAGAAGATGTTTTCCAAGTTATTTATCAAATGATGAAGGAAGTTGCGCCCAATCGCTATGGAAATATGCGATCTTTTTAACGAATTATTGCCTTTTCGATCATAAGTACTTGCACCTATTTGTTTAAGGAGTTTATTTGTTTAAATTGTTTACCATGAACACTTTACACAAGTTTATGTCCCAAATAATTAGGTAGAAGTACTTAGTACATTGTAAAATAAGTTTCAGTTAATTCTTAACTTCGCATTCAAAAGCGAATGCGAATGAAAAAGCAACATGTAAAATTGACAATTGGGGATAAAGAAATTTTATCGAAAAAACTGGCGAAAGAGACCTTATCTGCGC
>JBCCRX010000084.1:0-19475 GCA_039201015.1 Bacteroidota bacterium
TGGTAAGAACTTTCCTTGTTTATCCACCAGCGTCAAAGCACCGATGCCATTGGCTTTTCCTGCAAAACGGTCGTCTGCTCCGAAAGAAGGTGCGGTGTGTACAATGCCCGTGCCATCGGAAGTGGTCACGAAATTGGCGACGATAACGCGGAAAGCATCCGTTGCGCCATCTATAGCTTCGATTTCATTGCCAAAAGCCAACAATTGTTCATAGCGAATGCCTTCCAAATCTTTGCCTGTCCCAATCTCGCTTTGCGCTAAAATCTGTGGCTTTTTGTTCTTTTTATCTTCTTCTGTGGCGAACCATTTGCCGACCAATTCTTCTGCCAACACGACACTTTGTGGTTCTTTGGTGTAAGGATTGAAGGTTTTAATTTTGACGTACTTGATTTTCGGACCGACCGTCAAAGCGGTATTGGAAGGCAGCGTCCAAGGTGTGGTCGTCCAAGCAATGATGCGTACATCTTCGCTTTCGTCTTCAAAAAGAAAATCCGATTGCTCGTTTTTGATAACTTTAAAAGCCGCTACTGCCGAAGTATCTTTTACATTTTTATACGCACCTGGCATATTCAATTCGTGCGAACTCAAACCCGTTCCAGCCGCTGGCGAATAAGGCTGAATCGTATAGCCTTTGTACAACAAATCTTTTTCGTACAATTGACTCAACAACCACCAAACGCTTTCGATGTATTCATTTTCAAAAGTGATGTAGGGATCATCCAAATCCACCCAATAACCCATTTTGCGCGTCACATCATCCCACATGTCCTTGAAGCGCATCACCATTTCACGGCACTTTTGGTTGTATTCATCCACCGTGATTTTTGTGCCGATGTCTTCTTTCGTGATACCCAATTCTTTCTCTACATTCAGCTCAATTGGTAAACCATGTGTGTCCCAACCGCCTTTGCGCTCTACTCTTTTACCCTTCAGCGTTTGGTAGCGGCAGTACAAATCTTTTACCGTCCGCGCCATAACGTGGTGGATGCCTGGCTTTCCGTTCGCAGAAGGTGGCCCTTCGTAAAACACAAAGCTATCCTCCTTTGGACGTTGCTCGAAACTCTTCTTGAAAATGTCGTTTTCTTCCCAGAATTGGAGGATTTCTTTATCTATATCGGGTAGGTGGAGTCCTTTGTATTCTTTGTACATCGTTTATTTTTAAACCACTAAGGGAACTAAGTTTATTAAAACCACTGAGAAAGCAAGGAGAGTAAGATTCTGATTTTCTATTCTAGTGTCTAACAAATCCATAACAACCCTTACCTCTCCTTCGTAGATAGCATCTTCAGAGAAATATCTAGCACAGATGTTTACAAATTAGACGATTGCAATTTCTGAATTGTACCTAAATTTAGTAAGCACGTGCATAAAGCACTCTTTGCATAGAAGATTGACCAGTTAAAATATCTTTTCCAGCTTCTTCTTCCCAGTCCTGCGGAATGCAACGAATCGTCGCCTTAGTCATTTCCTTAATTTTCAACTCTGTCTCGGAAGTACCATCCCAATGTGCCGCTACGAAACCGCCCTTTTCCTCCAGTACTTGTTGAAAGTCTTCCATGGTATCCACTTTTGTAATGCGATCTTCTCTAAATTTGAGAGCACGATTGTATAAGTTTTGCTGAATATCTTCGAGCAAATTTTCTACATAATCAGCAATGTCTTCCACTGGAATGCTTTTTTTCTCTTTCGTATCGCGGCGAGCCACTTCTACTACACCTTTCGCCAAGTCACGTTTTCCAATACCAATCCTTACAGGAACACCCTCCAACTCATATTGGGCAAATTTGAAACCAGGTCGCTTTTTAGCATCCAGGTCGTATTTCACACCAATGCCTTTCGCTTTCAGTGCTTGAATGATTTTATCCGCTTGTTCGTTGATCTCTACTTGTGGTTTTGGGATAGGTACAATCACTACTTTGGTAGGAGCCAAACGAGGCGGAATCACCAAGCCTTCATCATCTGAATGCGTCATAATCAAAGCCCCCATAAGTCGTGTAGAAACGCCCCAAGAAGTTGCCCAAACGTATTCTTCCTTGTTGTTTTCATTCATAAATTTTACGTCAAAGGCTTTCGCAAAATTTTGTCCTAAGAAGTGCGAAGTACCTGCTTGGAGTGCTTTTCCATCCTGCATTAGTGCTTCTATAGTATAGGTTTCTTCTGCTCCTGCAAAGCGTTCGTTAGCTGTTTTAATGCCTCTGATGACGGGCATTGCCATGTATTCTTCCGCGAATTGAGCATAAACGCGCTGCATTTGCTCCGCCTCTGCGATTGCTTCTGCTTTGGTAGCATGTGCCGTATGTCCTTCTTGCCACAAAAATTCGGCAGTTCGTAAAAATAAGCGCACCCGCATTTCCCAACGTACGACATTCGCCCATTGATTGACCAGTAAAGGCAAATCACGATACGACTGAATCCAGTTTTTGTAGGTGTCCCATATAATGGTTTCAGAAGTTGGACGAACGATGAGTTCTTCTTCCAGTTTTGCAGCGGGATCAACGATGACGCCACCACCATTAGGATCGTTCATTAAGCGGTGATGGGTGACTACTGCGCATTCTTTTGCAAAGCCTTCAACGTGTTCTGCTTCTCTGCTGAGGTAGCTTTTTGGAATAAATAAAGGAAAATAAGCATTCACATGTCCTGTTTCCTTAAACATGCGATCCAGTTGATCGCGCATATTTTCCCATATCGCAAATCCGTGTGGTTTGATGACCATACAACCCCGAACGGCGGCGTACTCCGCTAAGTTTGCCCTTTTCACAATATCTTGATACCATTGCGAGTAGTCCTCGCTTCTTGATACAATTTCTTTTGCCATTGTTTATAAGTCTTGCTTTATTTCTTCTATTTCAGATACAGAAAGCCCTGATATTTGGGCAATCAATTCAATATCCATTTGATTTTCTAAGCATCTTCTCACCACTTCTACTTTTTCTTCTGCTATTCCTTTCGCCATTCCTTTCGCCATTCCTTTCGCCATTCCTTTTGCCATTCCTTTTTTCTCTGCTTCTTCTCTCACGAACTCTTCCCTTGCTTTTATGTCTCTTAATGCAATAAAAGCATTATCATAGGCAATTAGTTCTTCTTTGTCCCATCTATGTTTTTCTGCATCTTCGTAAGCTGCTATTAGCCCTTCGTCATCTGTATTCTCTGGAATTACATCTAGGTTTTCTGCATTTTTTATGAAGAAAACCCATTTCTCTACTAAGCTCTCTAACTGCTCTGCTTCTAAGTTGAACTTATGAAGTTCTATGAAAGAATACTTAATGTCATCTAGTTTGTTTTCGTAAGTTTCTTTATCCATTGTTAAGTGATGAGATAGATACTTTTCTCCTTCAAAAAAATTAAAATCTAGAATACCAATAAAATAGGTCGGATGCAATAGATCATAGTTCTCTCCACTTTGAATTTGCATGGAATAGTCTCTAGCGGCATAGTACTGCACTCTTTTCTTAAAGCCTTTTTTGTGAGTCACTTGCATCTCAATGACAAATTGACGTCCTTGAACGTCTTTGGCTCTCACATCTATTATGGTTGCTTTTTCTCCTGCCACACGCGGCAGTTGGTAGGGATTGATGATCTGTACCGATTCAATTTGATCCTCTCCTTCTAACTTTAGAACAGCATTTAAAAAAGATATGATAATGGAAGTCTTGTTCTCGTTTCCAAATATTTTGCGAAAAGCAACATCATTTGTCACATCTACGAATCTCATAACTTATTAATTTTTGGCAAAGCTATATGAAATATAAACCGATCACCACCGAACATTGTTAGTAAAGTAGGTAATGTAAAGAATAAAAATTTCGTTTCCTACAGGACCAGTCGGTTTCTTCTTTTGATTTGACTTAGAAATAGATTTTGTCAAAAAATGAAATCGCAAAAATCTAACAATCAGGCTTTTGTATTTCGTTTTAACACTTGTTAAAGCCTCAATAAAGAATATTTAACAATTATTTACTGTCATTTTAAAGTGACATTAACTAAAAATGTGGCTCAAAAGTAATAAATTAGTGGTCGTAAGAGAGATGCAAAGTTGTAAGTTTGGAAAGATTCTTTTTAACTTTACCTTTGGTTCATCCGATTTTTAACTTGATCTAGTAATTACGAAGACTAAAAAAATTAAGATTATGAAGAAGCAGAAGAATAAGTATAGTTTACTGATGCTAGCCGTGTTGTTTGCTTTTGGAAACGCAGTAGCGCAGTATGATGACTTGTATTATGACCCTGACACGGACTATGATGATTCCTACTACGAGTATAACGACGACGAAGAATTTGATTCTTACGATACGTACTCTGAATACGACGAGGATTACGATGATAGTAGTTACGAATATTTTGATAATAACGAGTACTACTACACTTCGCGCATCCGCCGTTTCCATAGACCTTATCGTGGGTTCAACTACTTTGATCCTATTTATGTAGATGCGGCTTATTACGATCCTTTTTATGCAAATGCTTTTGCACGAGGTGGAACAACAGTACTGATCTATGATGATTTCTATTCTTTCAATCAGTTCAGAACATGGAACAGATTCAATAGATGGAATCGTTGGAATAGGTTCAATAGTTGGAACACTTGGAATCCCTATGGATTTAATTCTTGGAATGCTTGGGGCGGAAATCGTTGGAATAGAGGTTTCAATCCCTATGGTTTTAATTCTTGGAATCGTTGGAATAATGGATTTGCAGGTGGTGGGTTCAATACCTTTGGTGGAAGTGCTTACTACTGTCCTCCAGCTTGGGGAACGGGCAATACTTACAATACCTTTAATACTTTTAACACCAACAACCGCGCCAACAACGTTAATAACCGAGGAACTTACAGTGGTTCCAGAAGGTCAGGTAGCGTAGGTACACCTTCCAGAACGAGAGGTGGCGGCAATAGTGGTTATTCTTCAACTAGAAACAATACGCGCAGTTCAGCACGTAGATCGACTAGCAGAACACGTA
The DNA here is from genome assembly GCA_039201015.1 of Bacteroidota bacterium. Taxonomy (GTDB): domain Bacteria; phylum Bacteroidota; class Bacteroidia; order Chitinophagales; family Saprospiraceae; genus JAAUTG01. The sequence continues at coordinate 4,960 of JBCCRX010000084.1, forward strand.
CTTCCACATCTAATAGAACAAACAGCTATCGCAACGGCGGTAGTTCTAGCAGAACAAGAACGCAATCTTCTGCATCTTCTAGCAGAAGCCGTTCAAGTGCATCACCAAGTAGGAGTCGTACCTCTACTCGATCTAGCTCCTCAGGCAGCAGATCAAGAAGTTACAACAGCGGAAGCAGTTCTCGCTCTAGAGGCTATTCGCCTAGTAGTAGCAGTCGTTCCAGAAGTTACTCTCCGAGCAGAAGTAGTTCTTCTTCTCGCAGCTATTCTCCTAGCAGAAGCAGTTCAAGAAGTTCTGCTTCATCAGGTAGAAGTAGCTCCTCTAGAAGCTCTAGCTCTCGCTCCAGAAGTAGTTCTTCAAGAGGACGTGGATAGCACATATGACAGTTGTGAAATATAAATAAATGAAAAGAGTCAATTGCATTATCAGCAATTGGCTCTTTTTGTTATATTTATTTAAAGATTTGTCGAAATGCTAACTTACAAAGCATTGAACTACTATAGAATTTCCAGTGCAAATTCAAAACTAAAATTGAACTTTAGCTAGTTCAACTTTGTATTGTCTAAAAGTCACACTACAGCTTCCCTTATCAATTTTCTCAATCGTAATAAATTTTAAATCAGCAGGAGCCTAAATTTACAGTTTGCTCCCTTTATAAGTTGATAACAACATTTCAAATTTGAATTTAAGCACTTAGATAGTGATTGCTCTATGAATAGAGCGTTTCAAACGCTTGATAGTGAGTAGTTTGATATCATTTCTGACCTTTTGAATCTGTCTTCTTGCTGGTCATTTCACTGCTAAGTACATAAAATTGCCATGAATATGTCTCGTTTTATGCCTTTTGTCATCCTAATTTCCCTCGCTTTATCTTCTTGTAAAAAAGGAGCTATTCTTTCTGAAGCTCTAGTGGATCAAGTCCAGATTGAAGAAGCATCTATTGCCCTAGAGGTTGATTGGCAAGAGGAAGCGCCAATCGAACTGGGTAAATTGAGCTATGAATTTGCGGGCAATGTCAAATACGGTAAACACAGAAGAAATAAATTTGATATTGTGAGACCAGAATCAGCAACGCCAACGCCTTTGGTTATTTATATGCACGGTGGTGGTTTTACGATGGGTGATAAAAATTCGGCTTATATTCACAGTGATTCCATCAGACGTTTTCTAGCCAATGGAATCGCCTTTGCTACTATCAATTATCGTTATTTGAGCCAAACAGAAGATGGAGTTTTATCTTGTTTAGAAGACTGTAAAAACTTCTTGCAATACGTTCGATACTACGCAGATGATTTTAATATTGATCCCACAAAAGTGGCCGCTTACGGTCCCTCTGCAGGCGGTGGTGCTGGCCTTTGGTTGGCAACACACGACGATTTGGCAAAGCCTGAAAGCAACGATCCTATTGCAAGGCAATCAACTCGCATAAGTGCAGCCGTCGCACTTGGTGTACAATCTACTTACGATCTGGCGAGATGGGAAGAAGTCTTTGCAGAATTTGATTTTAGTCTAGCCGACCCCATGTTTGACCAACAGATATTATTCAATTTTTATAGAATAGATAGTCTATCACAACTAGACAATCCAGAGATTGTGGCGTACCGAGCTCAAGTTGACATGATTGACTTAATGGATGCAAATGATGCCTCTATCTATGTCCATAATCGCGGAAAAGCTACGCCTCCTAAAGAAACTATTGATTTATATCATCATCCTTACCACGCACATGCACTCAAAGAAAGAGCAGAAACGGTTGGACTTTCGCATTTAATTGTTTCTCAAAAAACGGGTTTAACGGATAGCAGAGACCAAGGTCCTGTCAAATTTTTGTTGCAAGAATTTAGGAAATAAATAATTGGATTTGAACGAAAAGTAAAGTTCAAGAGATTAGTTTTAGCAATACTCATTATGAATATTGGCAAAAAAGGACAAAAGACTTTTGAAGTTTGAAATTCAAAAGTGTTGAATACAGGTTCTTCTAGCTTGAACTTCAAAAGTCTAGTGCTTACGTTAAATACATTATAGAACTGGTGATCTATTCTTATTCATGAAGCGTTTTCTATCACTACTATTTACACAATACCTTCTCGAACCAAATCGTGCAGATGAATGACACCAATATATTCGTCCTCCTCTAGTACAACTAATTGCGTAATACTTTCGTCACTCATGATTTTTAAGGCTTTCGCAGCAAGCATTTCCTTTTGCACACAAAGTGGATTTGGAGTCATGATATCAGCCGCGCGAAGGTGAGCTACTTGCTCTTCTTGCTCTAGCATCCTGCGCAAATCACCGTCGGTAATGATGCCTTTCACCTTATTCTCACTGTCCAAAACTGCGGTGCAGCCCAATCTTTTGGAACTAATTTCTACGATTGTTCTTCGGATACTATCGTCCAAGCGCACAGCAGGGCATTGGTCTTTTTTGCAAAGACTATTCACGCGTAAATACAATCTTTTGCCTAGCGAGCCACCTGGATGAAATTGTGCGAAGTCTTTGGGTGAAAAACCCCTCATTGCTAGTAAAGCAGTCGCCAAAGCATCACCCATTGCCATTTGAGCAGCGGTGCTGGCAGTTGGAGCTAGATTGTTTGGGTCAGCTTCTTTAGAAACGGGTGTGAGCAATAAGAACTCGGAATGTTGTGCTAGATAAGACTGTTTTCGGCTGGTCATGGCAACCAATTGGCTACCAAGTTGCTTCAACATCGGGATTAGAACTTTAATTTCTGCTGTTTCGCCGCTTTTTGATAGACAAAGTACCACATCTTTGGCTTGAATCATGCCCAAATCTCCATGAATGGCATCCGCAGCGTGCATAAACACAGCCGGTGTCCCCGTAGAGTTGAGTGTTGCCACTATCTTTCTGCCAATCAAAGCACTTTTTCCGATGCCCGTCACAATCACTCTTCCTTCGCAATGATAAATACTTTCGGTAGTTGATATGAAATCTTCATTGATGTAATTGACCAAGTTCGCAATCGTTTGCGCCTCAATATTAATCGTATCTGTTGCTGTTTTAACGATTAAATAATTAGAAGATGTCATAGATTTTTCTATTTTTGTTCGCTTTTTCAGCAAAGCTGCAATATTAAGCAATAAAAGGTTTGTTTGCGAGACGACTTCTGGCATCGAAAAGCTAAAGTGATTGATGGAGATCGTTTTCAGATACAAAGAGACCAAAAAAATTAGATGTTCAGTTCTCTCTTATTGCACGGATAAAGAAAAATTTCATACCAGAAAGTCTTTAAAAGAGTGAATGCGGCTTTTGTAAATACACATTTTTGTGTAACTTTCAGATTGAAAAGGCCAATGCCAAAGCAAACACACAAACGCAGAGAATAAAAAGATTTGAAACTCATGACGGTAACCAGTGAACTTCTGCATGATTCCCTCCAGCAATATTTTGGTTTCGATAGCTTTAAAGGAAACCAAGAAATTATCATCGAAAGTGTATTAAATGGAGAAGATACCTTCGTAATCATGCCAACGGGTGGTGGTAAATCGCTTTGTTATCAACTACCTGCCTTAATGACCGACGGAACGGCAATCATCATCTCTCCTTTGATCGCCTTGATGAAAAACCAAGTAGATTCTATTCGGGGGCACAGCCAAAGCGACCACATTGCTCACTTTCTAAACTCTTCGCTTAGCAGAACGCAAATGCGAAAGGTGAAAAAAGACATTGCGGAGAAAAAAACAAAACTGCTTTTTATCGCACCCGAAACACTCACAAAGGAGGAAAATATTGAGTTTTTCAAAAGCGTAAATATTTCTTTTGTAGCCGTGGACGAGGCGCATTGTATCTCTGAATGGGGGCACGATTTCCGACCAGAATATCGCCGAATTCACGATATGATAGAAGCTATCTCTAAGGATATTCCAATTATTGCTCTGACAGCAACGGCGACGCCCAAAGTACAGTCAGATATTGTCAAGAACCTCAATATGGAAGGCGAATCTTCCTACGTTTCTTCCTTTAATAGAGATAATCTGTATTACGAAGTACGTCCTAAAGGCAAAAAAGATCAAGTATTTAAAAGCATTGTTCAGTTTATTAAGAAACGCAGCGACCAATCGGGTATCGTCTATGTGCAAAGTAGAAAATCGACGGAAGAAATTGCGCGTGTGCTGAATGTGAACGACATCAAAGCAGCTCCTTATCACGCTGGTTTGGATGCAAAAACACGGAGCAAAACACAGGATGATTTCTTGATGGAAGAAGTAGATGTGATTGTAGCAACAATTGCTTTCGGAATGGGAATTGATAAACCCGATGTGCGCTTTGTGATTCATTACGATATTCCAAAAAGTATAGAAAACTACTACCAAGAAACGGGTCGAGCAGGACGAGACGGCTTAGCAGGAGATTGCTTGGCTTTTTACTCTTATAAAGACATCCTTCGGCTGGAAAAATTCCTTCGTGATAAACCCGTAGCCGAGCGTGAAATGGGGATGCAGCTTATGGATGAAGTGACAGCTTACGCGGAGACTACCGCCTGCCGAAGAAAGTTTTTATTGCATTATTTTGGAGAGGACTACGACGAATCGAAATGCGACAAAATGTGCGACAATTGTCGTCATCCAAAAGAGAAGATCGAAGTGCAGACTGAGGTGCACCAAGCACTGAGTTCCGTTCTGGATTTGGAAGAAAATTATGGCATAAAAACGATGGTGGACTTTTCAAGAGGAAAGAAAACCAAACAAATGAAAGATTTCCGATTCGACCAAAAGCCCCTCTATGGCGTCGGTGAGTCACAAACCGATAATTTCTGGTTTTCGATCTATCGCCAAGCCATGCTACAGGGACTATTGCGCAAAGACATCGAAAGCTACGGACTACTAAAAATTACAGGAAAAGGTCGAGATTTCTTAGAAAATCCAACGGAGTTTTACATCTCCCTTAATCATGATTTTGATAATTTGGCAACGGATTCTGACAGTGCTTCCAGTGGAAAAACTGCTGTATTGGACAATCTTTTATTGAAGATGTTAAAAGATTTGCGGCGTCAAGAAGCCAAGCGAAAAAATGTACCACCTTTCGTTATTTTCCAAGATCCTTCTTTGGCGGATATGGCGACCCAGTATCCGATTTCTATGGCGGATATGAAGCAAATCAGCGGTGTTAGTCAGGGAAAAGCCAGCCGATATGCCAAGCCGTTTATTGAGTTGATTAAAGAATACGTAGAGGAAAACGATATAGATCGCCCAACTGATTTTGTGGTGAAGCAAGTTGCTAATAAATCCAAGGCAAAAATTGCATTGATACAAGGCATTGATCGCAAGATTCCGCTTGATGATTTGGCGCGTTCTAGCAATATGTCCATGGAGGATATGCTGCACGAACTAGAAGCGATTGTAGCGGCGGGCACAAAAGTAAATATTGACTATTATTTAGAAGACGCGGTAGATGAATATAGCCGAGAAGATATTTTGGACTACTTTATGGAAGCAGATACGGATTCGGTAGAGGATGCTTTCGCGGAACTGAAAGAAGATGATATTACGCTTGAAGAAATTCAGTTGATGCGCTTGAAGTTTATGTCAGATTTTGGAAATTGAGTCGATTTGCTAGTGACGTGATTTAGGAAGTAGGTCATATTTTACCTACTACCTTAAAAGCAATCAGCAGCTAGCAACTTGCACAGGGGAAAATTTTACAATTGCCAAGCAAATGACGACTAAACTCAAAGCTGTTTTTCTTCCACTTCCGCCTCTTGCTCCACAGTTGAGTGTTCTTTAAAATCCTCATCTGCGTGCACCACTTCGTCGTGTGGACGACCGTATTCACTACCTAGCATTTGCCAACAAGTTACGAATAAGGCGGCAACGATCGGACCAATGACAAAACCAGAAAGCCCAAACCAAGCCAAGCCCCCCAAAGTAGAAAGCAAAATTAAGTAATCAGGCATTTTAGTATCTTGACCGACTAGACGAGGACGCAACAAATTATCCACCAAACCAATCAAAAATGCACCGACAATGATGATCGCAATGCCTTTCCCGATGTCACCTTGAATAATGAGAATGATAGCAGTGGGTAACCAAACTACTGCACTTCCTGTGGGCAATAAGGACATCAAAACCATGATGACGCCCCATATAAAAGCGGCTGGAATACCAACAATCCAAAACAAAACACCACCGATCGTTCCCTGCACCAAAGCCACCAAAAGACTGCCTTTTACCGTAGCTCTCGCAACACTTTCAAATTTCAGCAGCAACTCCCACTCTTGCTTGTCTCCAATCGGTAGCACCCACACCAGTTCCTGTACCAATCTTCTGCCGTCGCGCAAAAAGAAAAATAGGATATAAAGCATCAAAAATAAATTGACAAAGAAGCCAAAAACATTTTGAGTAATTCCTACTGCGCGATCTGCAATGGTTTGAACGCTTGACGTAACAAAATCTTGAATTTTGGATTCGATTTCATCCACATCCAATCCGTAAGATGCCAGCCACTCTTCATTGGTGAAGGTGAGTGCTCTTAATTTGCTCAGTTCTGCTTGGATGTTAAAATCTCCTTCATCTACGATCTTGTAGTAGTTGATTACTTCATCAGTAACCACAAATCCTACAATAGATAAAGGCAGAATGACGATCAATAGAATATTTCCCAAAGTCAATGCAGCGGCGAGATTGCGTTTGCCTTTTAGGCGTTTATTCCAGCGGTTGAAATTTTTAGAGAAAAGAATCGCAAAGATGATCGCCCAAAAAACCGCCATTAAGAAGCCCTGAATTAGACCAAAAAAGGCGAAGGAAACCAAGAGTACAAAGAGGAGAAAGAAAAATTCTGGAAAGTTTTTTTTCATTTGTTGTTTAAAATTTGACGGTGATTTTAAAGCGTTTATAAGTTTAAAGTGAACATTACTGGGTTGTTACTTTCTGTGTAAATAAGTATTCACTCTCAAATCATCTAGGCTCGACGCCTAGATGATTTGATCAAGGTTTTCTAAGGGATTCGACGTCCCTTCAAACGAAAATGAACGAGCTGTAAATAACTGACATTGTTTTTATCAGGTTATTTGACCAAATGCAATCATTTAAAATCGCGATATAATGCATATTGATTAAAATTGATTTATCATTGTCATATGAATCGAACCTACTCAAATATGGAGTCTTGTTCAAAGATAAAAATAACAAGTTTACGGTACAAAGTACATCACTTGTTCTATTTTGTGCTGTTCGTTGCCTTTTTCTCGTCCTGCGAACCTTCCGACTCGACGAAAGAACAGCCTGCAACCGAGACTTCGCCTATCTTTCAATTGATCGCACCCGAGCGAAGTAATGTTCACTTTAGCAATACGCTGGAAGAAGGACTGAATACCAATATATTGGTCTATGAATATTTTTACAATGGTGGAGGTGTCGCCACGGCTGACTTCAATGGAGATGATTTGATTGATCTCTATTTTAGCTCGAATATGGGTAAAAATCAGATGTATTTGAATCGTGGAAAGCTAAAATTTGAAGACATCAGTGAGCAAGCAGGCACGAGCGGACGATCAGGTCCGTGGAAAACGGGCGTGAGTGCCGCCGATGTAAATGGCGATGGGAAAATGGACGTATATATCTGTTACTCAGGAGCTTTACCTGAAATCAAACGCAAGAATCAACTCTTTATCAATCTAGGAAATGACGAAAATGGCATCCCAATATTTGAAGACCAAGCCGAGCAGTACGGTGTGGCGAGTGCAGCATTCAGTACGCAAGCCTATTTTTTCGACTACGATAGAGACAACGATTTAGATTTATTATTACTAAATCACAATCCGAAAAATTTACCCATTCTAAATGAAGCACAAACCCAAGAATTGCTGAAGCAAGATGATCCGATGCGCGGGGTTCGACTGTTTCGGCAAGACAACAATCGCTTTGTGGATGTCACACCGTCGGCTCAAATCAGCAGTTCTCCTTTGACTTATGGTTTGGGCATTGGTATCGGTGATTTCAACAAGGACGGCTGGCAGGATTTCTATGTCTCCAATGATTATTTCGCGCCCGACTATTATTACATCAATCAGCAAGACGGCACTTTCAAAAATGAATTGAGCCGTGCTATGGGACATACCAGTCAGTTTTCAATGGGCAATGACGTAGCAGATATCAACAATGATGGTTGGCAAGACATCATCACTTTGGATATGCTCCCCGAAGACAATAAACGCCAAAAACTATTGCTTGCGCCCGATAATTACGCCAAGTTCGACCATAATGTACGCAGCGGTTTTTACTACCAATATATGCGAAACATGCTGCAACTCAACAATAAAAACGGCAGTTTCAGTGAGATTGGGCAGTTTGCGGGTATGTCGAATACGGATTGGAGTTGGGCGGCATTGGTAGCGGATTACGACAATGATGGCTGGAAGGATTTGTATGTGACCAATGGCTACAATCGCGATTTCACCAATCTAGATTTTATTAATTATATGGATGATTTTGTGCAGCAACGTGGTCGTTTGCAGCGAAGCGATGTACTCGAAATCATAGAAAATATGCCCGCTTCGGATGTCGTCAATTATATTTTTCAGGGCAATAAAGATTTGAAGTTCAAGAACCAAAGTCAAGCGTGGGGACTGGGTCAAGCCGCCAATAGCAATGGAGCAGCTTACGCAGATTTGGATCAGGATGGCGATTTGGATTTAGTGGTCAATAACATCAACAAAACCGCCTTTTTGTACGAAAATTTGTCAAGTGGCAATAATTATCTGCAAGTCGAATTGGAAGGCGCGAATAAAAATACGAGCGGTATCGGAGCGAAGGTGAGCTTGTATGCAGAAAACAAACTCTTCGTTTTGGAGCAATCTTTGGCAAGGGCTTATCAGTCCAGTATTTCGCCTGTTTTGCATTTTGGACTGGGACAAATACCGAAAATAGATTCTCTAATTGTTCAGTGGAACAATGGGAAGGTGGAAATACAATACGATATATCAGCCAATCAACGCCTTGTATTGTCAGAAAAAAATGCACAACAAAGGGAGAAATATCGAATCGAAATTGCAAAACTTTTCCAAGAAGTCGCTGTTCCCATTGATTATCAATCTACCAACTGGAATCGTCGAGATTTTGATCGTCAAAGCCTCTTAATCAGTGAGTTATCCAATGAATCGCCTTGCTTTCTTAAAGCAGATTGGGATAAAAATGGGCTAGCGGATGTGTTCATCGGCGGCGCAAGAGGCCAAGCAGATGTGATTTATTTGCAAACGAGCAAAGGCGTATTTAAAGCACAAGGAAAAGGTGCTTTTCAGGCAGATCAAGCCAGCATGAGCCAAGATGCCGTAGCTTTGGATGCGAATGGAGACGGCTTTTTGGACATATACATTGCAAGCGGTGGCTATCACGATTTTGAAGTGGAAAGTCCTTTGTTGCAAGATCGTTTGTACTTGAATGACGGTACTGGCAAATTTAGCAAAAGCAATGCTTCTTTTCCGATCATAAATACTTCCTGCGTGCTAGCAGCAGATTTCAATCTAGACGGTTTTCAAGATCTTTTTCTGGCTGGCGGTTGTCTGCCTGGACGTTATCCAACTTCCCATTCCAGCCAGATTTTACTGAATGACGGGAAGGGAACATTTAAAATTGCTACGGAAGAAATGGCATCTGATCTATCTAAAACGCAGCTAATTACAGATGCACTAGCAATAGACATTAATCAAGACGGAAAAACGGATGTTGTGACCGTGGGGGAGTGGCAAGGCATTAATGTATTCTTAAATGAAAATGGAAAGCTCAAAATCGCCAATGAAAACTTTTTTCCTGAAAACTACAAAGGTTTTTGGAATACAATAGAAAGTGCAGATTTCAATAAAGACGGGCAACCTGACTTCGTGTTAGGCAATCTAGGCACAAACACCCAAATACAAGCAAGCAAGCCCGAAAGCGCGCAATTGCACTACGGAGATCTAGATCAAAACGGTTCAATTGATCCGATATTTAGCTACTATATTCAAGGCGAATCCTATCCTTACATCACCAGAGATGAACTGCTGAAACAATTGGTCGGCTACCGTTCGCGCTTCACTTCTTACGAGAGCTATGCCAACATTCGGATGGAAGATTTATTCTCTCAAAAAGAATTGTCCAGTATGGATCAACTGGAAGTTAACTATTTGAAAACCAGCGTGCTAATTAGTCAATCAGATGGTACTTATCAGTGGCTAGATTTGCCCAAAGAAGCACAATACGCGCCTATCCATAGCATCCATATTTTTGATTACAATCAAGACCAGCAAGAAGATTTGTTACTTTGTGGCAATAACAGCCGCTTGAAATTACGACTTGGCAAGGCAGATGCCAATTATGGAATGCTGTTCAAAGGCGATGGAAAAGGTGGGTTTGAGTACATGGATCAGCAAGTGTCGGGTTTGAATATTCGTGGGGATGTGCGAGATATAGCGCAATTTGATAGTCTCTTTATATTCGGGCGAAATGGCGCAAGTTTGGTCTCTTATGTATTGGAAGAATGAATAAGCAAAACTTTGTGTTTTTTTTGCTTGTAAAAGCCTGCCTGACTACATAGATCAATAAATACGGTCAAGCGAGTTTGTAAAGATTTTTTTTGGGGATAGAAAGTGTATAACTTATTGATGACTAAACACATAAATCATTTAATAGAAATGCGAATAACAGATGAAATTTTATCCTTAATTCTAAGGCTTAACGCGAAGATTTACTAAATTTTGAAAATTTAGCAAATCTAAATCGCTGTTTATCAGCACTTAGATTTTTTTGCTCGTTATCCGCACTAGAAATAATAATTCAAAGAATGAATGTATCTCTTTATGTTCTTATATGGTCTAAGTGTTTCCCCAAAATGTATTTGTAGCTAGTTGCTCCAATAACTTTGTGTTTCAAAAAATATGCGAATTACCACTAGCAAAAACTTAACATGAAAATACTCGTCACAGGCACAGCCGGTTTCATTGGTTTCCACACGGCTAAATATTTGATAGAACGAGGAGACGAAGTTGTTGGCTTGGATCGCATCAATGATTATTACAACCTCAATCTAAAATTTGCGCGCCTGCAAGAAACGGGTATTCCGATGGAAGAAGTGCGCTACAATTATCCGATACAAAGCGAAAAGTATGACAATTATCGCTTCGTTCGCATCAATTTAGAAGACGCCTCCAAAGTCAGTCGTTTGTTTGAACAAGAGCGTTTTGATGCGGTTGTTCATTTGGCAGCTCAAGCGGGTGTTCGTTACAGTATCGAAAATCCACACACCTATATCGAAAGCAATATTACGGCTTTCATCAATATTGTCGAGGCTTGTCGGCACTATCCCGTTCGGCATTTGGTGTATGCGAGTAGTTCGAGTGTTTATGGCGCGAATAAAAAAATTCCTTTTTCGGTAGAAGATGCCGTAGATCGTCCCGTTTCGCTCTACGCCGCGACCAAAAAGAGCAATGAACTTATGGCGCATACTTACAGCCATTTGTTTCAAATTCCGACGACGGGCTTGCGCTTTTTTACCGTTTATGGTCCTTGGGGAAGACCCGATATGGCTTATTTTTTATTTACCAAAGCCATACTCGAAGGGAAGGCTATTAAGGTATTCAATCACGGAAAAATGGCACGCGATTTCACTTACATTGACGACATCGTACAAGGCATCGTGAAGGTACTCGATCAGCCACCTACTGCTGAAATGCAACCTCCTTATCGGCTGTACAATATCGGAAATAATGCGCCCGTGCCTCTGATGGATTTTATCATAGCCATCGAAAAAGCACTTGGAAAAGAAGCTAAAAAAGAATACTTCCCCATGCAGCCTGGCGATGTCGAAAAAACCTACGCAGACGTTCGTTCTTTGATGCAAGAGTTTGATTATCAGCCGAGTACAAGCGTAGAAGAAGGCATTCGTCGTTTCGTAGCATGGTATCTAAACTTCTATGAAGTCTGATTGGAGACCATCAGTTTAGATGCTCTTCTACATGCTGAGTAGTTGAAAGATATTCTTCACCAGCTATCCGTTCTAAAAGGTGATGCAGGCAAGCCTTCTTTATTGTACAAGTTAGCTTGATCTGGATTATCTGCCCAAGCGTAGCGCACGGCTACTGGTTTGCTTACTTGATTGCTCCAAACTACAATTTTCTTACCTTTTATTTTGGCCTTCGCCCATACAAATTTTTGGTCTTCACCCGCAATAGCAAATTCTTTCAATTCTCCATCTTTGGCCACTAAGCCACCACCAATATGGTTGAAATCAAGAATAATTTTCTTTCCTTTTCGCTCCATTTTTCGGTAGGCAGGTCCTGAATAGACTAGCTTTTCTTCTCCATAAGCCAGTTTCCTTGCCCCAAGAGATAAGCGATAGCCTACATCGTGTTTGTTGCGCGGATGAATGTCCTTGGCTTCACCGATGTCAATAATGACCGCTTGTGCCGTATTGGGAACTTTCAAAGTAGCTGATTGAGATGCTCGCAGCATTGCCCAACTACTTTCCATAGGTTCTTTGGAAACTTGCATAAAGTTCGCTAACTGAACAAAAAGGAAGGGGAATTCTCCCGAATTCCAGTTTTTGCGCCAATCTATAATCATGTCTGAAAAAAGCTTACGATATTCAAAAGCATCGCTGCTATTAGCATTCGATTCACCCTGATACCAGATCACCCCTTTTATAGGGAAATCCAAAATTGGATAAATCATCTTATTGTATAGCAGCATAGGCGTTTGATTGGTTCTTCCACCCGTCAATTGCTCCAAATAAACTTGACCTACTTTATACTTCCAATCACCATTCAAAGACTTTGTATTGCCCACCGAAGTGTAACTTATTTGTCCTTCTTCATCGCCATACATGCCGCCGCCACCGCCCGTATCATCTACTCGTACTGCAATTACATTTTCGCCTGCTTTTAGATACTTAGCCGCTACTTCATACACTCGGTCGGCATTATATTTTTGCTCCATTTCGCCTACCTTATTTCCATTCACCCAAGTCCAATCCGAATCATCAATTCTACCTAAGTGTAAAGTCAAACCATCTCTGGCTTCCGCAGGCGTCAGTGTGATTTGTTTTCTGTACCAAACAATGCCGTCCAATCCACTCAATCCTTGTCCTTCCCAAAGATTAGGCAACTCCATATTTTTCCATTCCTTATCATCGTAATTTTCTGCTGCCCACGGAGCTGCACCTGCTCCCCAGCCTTCGTCCTTTTCTGGAATACTACCAAGCAGTTCCTCCAACTGTTTACGCTTCTTCGTTGCTTGTTCTTTTATTCGCTCCTGATTGATTTCCGCTGCCGATTGCTCGTCAGAATAACCCAAAGCATTAGCACTCATCCAGGGTTCTACTCGACTACCACCCCATGAAGAATTCAGCAAACCTATTGGTACACCAACTTCTTTTCGCAGTTCTTTGGCAAAAAAGTAGCCAACTGCCGTAAAATCAGGTACGGTCTCACTAGAATTGACCTCCCATGGACCGCCTTCCAACTGCTCTGTCGGAAAGTCCGAGCCTTTGCGCTGCACCTTGAAATGTCGAATTTGATCATCAGTCGCATTGACTTTTTCTTCTTCAAAGCGCATGGAGTTTTCTAAGGTCCATTCCATATTTGATTGTCCAGAGCAAACCCAAACATCCCCGAAAAGCACATTTTTTAGCTCTAGGAAAGTATTTCCTTGATTGATCTTGATTTCGTAAGGACCGCCTGCGGCTGTGCTGGGAAGTTTCGTCGTCCATTTTCCTTCTTTATCAGTTCTTGCTAGGTAGGTTTTTCCCCTGAATTGTACGTTTACGCTCGCTTTGTCTTCTGTCCATCCCCAAATAGGAACTTCGGTATCGCGCTGCAAGATCACATTATCTGTGAAGATGCTCGCAACGCTCAATTGAGCGAAACTAACTGTACTTAAACCGCTAAAAATGAATAATAAGGTAATCGTGATCCTATGTTGTATCATTGTAATTTATTTTATTGTGGTACGACAAAAGTAAATAACGTTTAAAAAAGAAGACCGACATTTGAGTATAAATTTCGTTTCTAAAATTGGCAGACGTTCGATTCAGACGAGATTCGATCTTTAGCTTTCAATTTTTGCAAAATGTGAACACTAGACTTTTGAAGTTTAAGAACTTGTTTAAACGTCACAATTTAGAATTGTTTGCTGCTGATATTTTTTGAGAAAAATACGCATCATTTCCATTAGGAACGAGGGATGAATAAACTGGCTCTAAATGATTTCATTTGGTCGAGTATCTTTAGAAAGATATCGCCAACTATTAAATTTCGTTTGTTTTCGTTTGGAAGGGCGTCGAGCCCATATGATTTGAAGATAAACGTGAGCTTCCATAAATAATGCTGACCAAATGAAATCATTCAGAACCAATAAACTGAGGTTCTTGACAAGATGTTTTTGTGCTAATGGAGGCAGAAAAATCGCAATCCGCCTTAGGCGTAAAGATGAAGTCAAGAAGCTGAGGTTATTTGTGCGTCGTTCCTTAGAATTTCGAGCTTCAAAAAACCTATCTGCCGCCGTCTTCGACGTCAGCGGACAAGGGGTGAGGGAGAA
>JBCCRX010000085.1:0-19214 GCA_039201015.1 Bacteroidota bacterium
AGTAGTATCTTGAGTCGGGAAGACCTGAAAGTGGTAGCAGCGGGCGAAAAAGGTATGCGCATACGAACAGCGGAAGAAGAAGCATTGGTAGAGAAAAGTAAACGCCAGCATAAGAGGCAGCGACTGCTACAACTTGGGATCATTTCAGGTTTTCTTGCATTGATTGCGGTGGTGTTTTTTGCAGTCCAGCAACTTTCTTCTGCTTCTGAATTTGAAAAAGCACAACGGCTAGAAGACTTGGCAGATCAAGCAAATGATGCGAACGAGAAATTGAGCTATCTTTCTCAAAGCCTGCAAATTGATGATAGCGACAGCGACCGACGCGCAAAATTCTACCAAGCCTATCGCGAGCATATTTTCTACGAAGAAGTAGCCTACGTTCCTAATTTGTACAAAGTCGCTTTCTCGGCGGACGGTAATTTTGTGACCATAGCGACCAAAAAAGGCGAAGCCACTACTTTACAGCAATATCGTCTGCACCACGAGCAAAAAGAGATAGAATTGCTGCATACTTTCACCGCTCCTCCCGCCGCCGATGTTCAAGCCATGGTGTATAGCGGAGACGGTCAGCGCATCTTCGCAGGAGGTAACGATCATAGCTTGCACGTTTGGGACAATCAAGGACGAAAGGAGTCTAGTCATTCGTTTGGGAAAAAAAATATTGAGCAATTGGCGGTTTCTTATGACGGGAAAGTGGCTTTGTTGCATCTATTTGGAGAACAAGAGTTGATTTTGTTTGATTTAGAAAAGGGTGTAGAAAAAAAGCGCATTCAAATGGGCGTACTATACAATAATCCTAGTTTGGATGCTTTGTATTATTCTGAAAAAGAGCAATATTTTGAGTTGTATGAACGACGCGACCCATACAGAACAACATCGGAGATTTACGATATTAAGGGACAACTGTTAAATCCATATATCTTTTGGGGAGGAGAGGAAACAGAAGCCATAAATTATCAAATAGCAAAGGATAAAATAGATCGTGTAAATTCTATACTACTTAGATATGAATCCGATTTACAAAATCCTAGCAGTTCTAGTCTCTCCAAAGAATCGCAACATCTTTGGACAGTAAATAATGAAGGCTATTTTCGGTACTGGCAGATGCCGACTACTTTTATGGAGCAGATAGCCCTCCCTGCAGAAATTATAGCGGTGAGTGATGTGGCTGTTATGGAAGCAGGGAATCGGACGAGTGTTTTGATTGCTACGCTACAAAATGGTGTTTATAGCTATGAATTGGGGCAAAAGGAAGGTTTTCGTAAGCTGAATTGGATAGTAGAAAACGCTATTGATATGCTCGGAACTGCTGGTAATTTGCTCGCAATCAATGCAAATCGAAATGATTTAGCTTTCTATGACTTTGAAGCAGCCAGCAAATTGTTTAATACACCAGAAGGGCACACCGAAGCAATTACTGCCATTGCTATTTCACCTTCTGGTGAACGCGTAGCGACCGCTTCCCAAGACAAATCCATTGTCATTTGGAACGTACAAAAGGGAGAAAAATTACATCAAGCAACTTTAGAGCAAGCAGCCATTGACCTGAATTATTTCAAGGAAAAAGAACAACTACTGCTGTTGGAGCGATATGGAACACTAGAAATCTTAGATGATGCCAGCAACAACTTTGGCGCTACGAAAGAGATCGCCACCAATGTAGCAGATGATTTGGTAGCAGCTATTCCATTGGCAGATGAAACTTCCATTGCACTGCCAGGAAAAGAAGTCGTCTATATCCTTCAAGGAGATCAAATGACCCCGCATGCACTTACCAAACTGAATGATTCCGATGATTACAATTGGATAAAAAACAAGCATTGGGAGAAGAATCTTCCCTACTTTGCGACTTTTAGTTCCAAAGAAATTTATGGATTCAGTGGAGAAGGACAGCCCTATTTCCATTATGAATCGCCTAGTAATGATATAGAACAGGTCTCACTTTGGAAAGATAAGTTGTTGATATTCAACGAAGAGCATTTGTCAATCTATCAAATCAACCGTTCCATTCCCGAAGATTATGCTTTGCCTTTTGAGACTAGAAATTGATCGTCTCCACAAAGTCTCCGCCGTCTTCATTATCAAAATCACCGTCTAGAATTTGTCCTGCGGTGGATTGAATACTATTGTTGCCCGTTCCTTTAAAGGTAACACTTACGCTTCCTGAACAGAATCCGTCAGAGAAATCACAGTTGATCACATTTCCCAAAATAGCAATTTCAAACAAATCACTTTGCACAAAGGGTTCACTGATGCCTTCGATCAAAACGCTTTCGTCTAGCGCAACAGATTCTGGATCAATGAGCTTATTGAGTGTATATCGAATAGCGATAAAATCGCCATCAAAATCTAGCGCGGGCGCTTCACCGACTACTTGAAAAGGATCGGGAATTTCTTCGGGAAGTGTTGGTGTCAATTCTTCACATTCGCAAGCAAAAAGTAGCGATAGCGCGATAAATAGAAAAAGCTGTTTCATTTTTAGAGGATTGAATGGTTGAGAGATTGAGAGATTGAGAGGATTGAGAGGATTGAGAGGATTGAGAAATTTGAGAGGATTGAGAGGTTGAGATAGTCATGATCTCAATTCTCTCTCAATTCTCTCACATTCTCAATTCTCTCTCAATTCTCTCTCTAAGATTGACTGAATAATTTCAAGCGCAAATAGACCTGAAAATTGTTGAATTTAACGCAAGTTTGCTTATAGCTATCGGGGTAGATTCGGAAATCTTGCCGTAGCCCAATGACCGCATTATTCATCAAGCCTGCTTCGAGGTACCAATGAAAAATCGCTCCGATGTTTCGGTTGGAAGTGACGTCTTGTCCAAGAAAAGTAGTTTCCCCTTCTGCCATTTCATCCAAGATGCCGAAATTACTTTCTTGCTCTTCTCTAATGCCGCGGTCATCTCGAAGCAGTTCGTCGAACAACGGACTATTCACATCTAATGCTAGAATATCAGACTCAAAAGCCAAGTCATACTCAAATAACTGTTGTGAAAACAAGAAATTATTTTGTAGCCTTCCTTCACCCGTCATCGGAACGGAGATACCACCACCAACACCACCACCAATCACTTCTTTCCAACGTGCTTCCGCTTGGATTTGTATATCCAACACTTGTAAGTCAAGTTCCTCTTGCGTGAAATCTGCACCGAATCCAAAGCCTTCAACAAATTCATCTTCAATGAAGAAAGGTGTCGCATTTCTAGCCACAAAACTAAATCCAGCCAAACTCACTTCACCGCCCGCCAACCAAGTAATTCCACTTTTCACCCGACTCGTTCGATAATACAAACCGATATTATTCCAGTGCTTGAACAAAGAATCTCGCCTTTCAAAACCTTCTATATTTTGTCCAAAATTGCGCCCAATTCTAATACCAAATCCTTTGTGTTTCCAGTTTTTTTGATCTGGCTTGGTCGTAAAGGCTTCCCCTCCTTTGAATAGAATAGTCGCTTCTGCTTTATTGGTATTTTGCTTTTTTCGATTGCTATCCACTTGATACCTCACAAAACCCTTTGTGTATTTTTTACCACCAATCCCTGGCTCTCTTTTGCCGTGCACCATGACATTGTAAAAAACAAATTCCAGCACATCTGCTCTATCCTTTTTCACCTCAAAGCAACTGATACTATCTTTCGCTGGATCGAATCCCTCTGGACAGACTGGACAATCATACCGATTGGGTGTTCTATCCAAAACAACCAGCGACTCCATGTCCATATTCTTATCCCACGGCACTTCAATATTGACTTGCGGCACGGCGCGTCCACCTTCATTTTGGAACTCTACTTCATACACGAAAGTCTCTGGTTCACTGCGCTTGTAAATGGCATTGCCAGAAGGTTTAAGGATACGCATTCGATTAGGATCGTGTACGCTTGCCATCTTTAGAGGATAATTGTGTACCATAAGATCATTGAACTGGCGACCTTTAGGAATAAATACTGCCTTCAAATCTGTCCTCAATACCGACTTTTTCTTTTTCAAAATGACCGTGTCCAAAGAATTACTGGCCTTCAAGGTCAAAAACATTCGTCCCGACTCGCCTGCGGCTGCTTCACAGCGAAATAGCTCATAATCATAACGCTGTTTGACCAATCTATTCAAGTATTCTTTGGCACTATTGGTGATCCCTGATAAACTGCCGTAAGAGCTAGGTAGCTTTGCGGCTTCATAGACTCTAGCACTTTTATAGACCAAAGGATCGAAGCCAATTTTTTTGTCTTCTTTGTTGTAGAACAAAAATAGATAGCCGTCTCTGCTACTGCTATTGTTGGGCATTTTATAATCAATTGCCACTTGAATTTCATTGTTCGGAATCAGTTCTTGTGAAGTGGCATTAGTCGTGATATTAACGAAGCCCTTGAAATCGGGTGCGCTGTAATTTCGCTCGCAATTTGTATTGCTGACTTGAATTGTTCTAGTAATTGTTTTTGAGGCTTCGTGAGAATAGTGCGGCACCAAACTCACCCTGACTTCGTAGCTGCCAGGCTTGGCGTAGCAGTATTTGATCGGTGAAGAAGAAGTGGTGCTGTAACTAGCGTCCCCGAACTCCCAAAAATAAGTCCAATAAGCATCACAAATCGCTCCTGCGGCTCGTTCTGGTGGGCGTTCCTCGCTTAGGTAGAATAGATGCTGATCTGGTAGGTAATTGATTTTTTGTGCAAATAGACAAATGCTGCTGCTCAATAGCAAGCAGGTGGATAGGATATGGAGAAAGACATTCATGATTTAAAGATAGGTGGATTAATGATTTTTTGAAGCAGCAAGAGTTTTCATCGAACATGATTAGGAAAAAATCACCATCACATTGCCACTTCATTGTATAAAGTTACTTACTTTCCATGACTTTTGCAAGTAAACAAAAAAAGGCAATCTCCAAAACGAAGATTGCCCCAATCACTCTCACTAGTTTTGAAACTTAAAGCCGTTATCTGCTGCAATGATATACTTATTTTTTTATAATATGTTACAGTTATATATATAAATATATCATTTTCAGTGATATAAGAGTATTTTTTACCTGAAAAATTTATAAGTTGGACTACTATTTGTATTACACTAGCTGGGAAAAGTGAACAGATGAATAGAAATTTCAAGCTTGATTGACGATTTGCTAAATTTCTTGAATTTAGTAAATCTTAGTTGCAATAGCTTGAGATACACTCGCCAAAGTCAATCCACTTTAATCTATCAAAAAATTATTACACACTTGATGTCAATTTTCTTTAAAGATCGCATTAATGTCTCTTATTAGCTTTTGCGATAATTCGTTTCAGAAACTTATAAAACTTAGCTGAATTGGATAAACTATTACTACCCTCTAGCTATTTGTATATTCGTCGCATTATTCTGAGTTAAAAACAACACATCCATGTACCGATTTTTTCTTTCTGTGAGCTTGCTGCTTTGGACTTTCTTATCTAGCGCACAAATACTGGTAAAGAGTGAAGTCATTGCCACCTATACCCAAATTCAACTATTCGGCTTTGGATTACCTGCTACCAATGGTATTGAGCTGCACAAACTGTGGTACAATACAATCGGTTCGGATGGCACGGCGGATGTAGCTTCTGGATTAGTTGTCGTTCCCGATCAAGAGGACGTCTTTCCATTGCTCTGTTTTCAGCATGGCACTACGAGTCCTAGAGAAAATGTGCCTTCTAATGATATGGGAACGTTCAGCGAATACTTTTGGGGCAGTTCGGGTTATGTGGTTGCCTCTGCGGACTATATTGGCATGGGAGAGTCGCGCGGTTTTCATCCTTATTTGCACGCCGAGACTCAAGCTTCGGCAGCCATTGATCTACTGAGGGCAACTAAAGAATTTTGCGAGCAACAACAGATAGATTTGAATGAACAATTGTTCGTCACAGGCTACTCACAAGGCGGTCATGCAGCAATGGCAGCCTTTAAAGACTTGGAGGAGAAACACAGCGATGAATTCACGGTAACAGCCGCTGCACCGATGTCAGGACCTTACAACTTGAGCGGTACCATGCGCGCCAATGCGGTCGTAGAGGAGGAATATTTTTTTCCAGGCTATTTGATTTATCAAGTGAGAGGTTATCAAGAAGTGTATGGCGATATTTATAACGAATTGACGGATATTTTTAAGCCACGCTACGCCGCCATCATCGAAAACTTTGACAATCAGGAAGAATTTCCACTTGGTGAACTGAACGATACGCTTATCAATATTTTGGTAGAGGAAGCCGGTGCGTCCATACCAAAATTCATGTTCCAAGAGGAAGTGCTGGAAGCGGTAATCGCTAATGATATAAACAACCGTTTGGTGCAAGTATGGACAGAAAATGATGTATATGATTGGACACCACAAGCACCCACCCAAATTTACTATTGTGAGGGTGATGAACAAGTGCCTTTCGAAAATGCTATTTTTACAGATTCCATTATGAATGCCAATGGTGCAACTGATGTAAGTGCACTAAGTATGGGTGCTGCCTTAGACCATTTTGGATGTGCTTTCGTCGCCTATCCAGATGCTTTGAGTTTTTTCAACGGTTTTAAAGTAAGCAGTACGGACGATTTGCAGCAAACGACAGCAGCAACTATCATTTATCCCAATCCAAGTCAAGATGTGCTTTATTGGTATAATAATAGCCTGGCTATCAAGGAGATATTTGTATTAGATCAATTGGGTAGAACGATTCTTCAGGCTAATCAAAAAGAAAATTTCGTCAATATATCAGGCTTGGCACAGGGCTTGTATTTCTTGCAATTGTGGACAGCGGAAGGCGCAATTGTGAAGCGGTTTGTGAAAGAGTAAATCAATATCTATGCAAATTAATTGATGTTCAGGGCTGTAGCCTCAATTTTGGCTACCTTTCTAAGTAGTTAGTCAAGTTGATAGTGTCGGATGGAATTTGAGGGAGTTTTAGATTTAGGCAAGGCAAAAAACCTAAGCATCCGCCTAAGGCGGATGGTGAGGCTTTTTCCTTCAAACAGTTGGGGTCTCGGAGGTCATAACTATTTGACCATAAATTCAAAAGTCACCAAGTTACCTGACAACATTAGCTTGAGTAACTACTTATGTTATTTTCGAGTAAAATGTTAATAAAAACAAGACTTCGTACAGCCCTAAATGTAGAATAAGGAATGCTGAATGATGAAGTGTACTAGATGCGTACCGTATAGCAACATTGAATCAGAGAAAAACCATTTCATTAAAAATACGACTTAACAATGAATCGAAATATTGGTTTTTTGTTGCTACTCTTTCTGATTCTAGGCGGCGGAACGGTTTGGTACTTACTAGAAGGCAAGGAGAGTAAGCAAAGTACGATGCTGGATTGGGATCGGAAATTTAAGGTAGAAGATACGGATGTCATTCACAAAATATTTATTGTGAAGCGTTCTGGAGAAAAAATCAGCTTGGCGCGTGAAGCAGATCATTGGATATACAATGAAGCATATCGAGCCTCTCCAACGGCTATGGAAAATCTGCTTCGAGCCATTCGGGAAATGCAAATGCAATACAAACCCGCCAATGCTGCGGTGGCGAATATGGTACGCGATTTAGCGACTAATGGAATTAAGGTAGAGCTGTACGACCGATTAGAAGAAAAAATCAAATCTTACTATATCGGAGGTGGTACGCCTGATGAACGCGGCACTTACATGATTATGGAAAACAGCGAGCAACCCTACGTCATGCACCTCCCTGCCTGGAGTGGTAATTTAAGGTTTCGCTTTAGTTTGAGCAAGGACGAGTGGCGAGATAAAACGGTTTTGGGTGCAAAAGTAGAAGAAATCGCATCGCTTAGTATAGAATATCCAAAGCAACAAAATAAGTCCTTTCGTTTGAAGAGAAAAGGGAGTACATATGAAGTACAGCCTTTCTATGATTTCACGCCCAATATCCAAAGAACCGCTTCGCAAGGCCTGATTGAAGCCTTTTTGGTCAATTTTAAAAGCGTTGGGGCAGAAGCCTTTGAGAGTAAAAATCCTAGAAGAGACAGCGTGACACAAACTATTCCATTTGCGGTAATTTCATTGGAAAAAACAGACGGCAGTACGCAGCAGGCGCGATTATTTCCGATCTACATTGATTCGCCCAATATTGATCCAAGTACGGGACAGAAGCTAGCAGACACTAGGGTAGAACGCTATTTTGCAGAAGTGAATGAGGAGGAATTCATGTTGGTGCAGCATCGCGTTTTTGAAAAAATACTTTGGAGCTACGAATATTTCTTTGATGAGGTCTAGGTAGAATAGATTTGCTAAATTTTTAGAATTTAGTAAATCTCAGTTGCGATATTTTGAGCTGAGCCTTTTGAGATAAGTCCAACTCAACAATTCGAGCATTCAGCAGTTCTACACTTCAACAAAATCATGAAAGATGCTTAAAGTATTAAAGTGGATCGGAATTGTTTTATTGACGCTGGTCGTGCTAGGATTTATTGCCGTCAAAATAGCAAGTGAACCCAAGCCAACTGGAGAAACGGGAGTCGCCGCTGATGAATTGGCTCAAAAAATGCTATTTGCCATAGACAAAACTGCTTGGGACAGCACACGCTACGTACAATGGAATTTTGCAGGTATGCACGACTTCTTTTGGGACAAAGAGCAGCATCTAGTAGAAGTGAAATGGAGTGATAAAAAGGTATGGCTCAATCCCAACGAGATCAGTGGCAAAGCTTGGGAAGGAACGAAAATGCTAGAAGGTGATGCGGCGGATAAATTGGTCAAGAAAGCATGGGGATTTTTTGTAAACGATGGTTTTTGGTTATATGCCCCCACCAAGGTTTTTGATAAAGGTACAACGCGTGCCCTCGTCGATTTGGAAGATGGAAGAGAAGGACTACTAGTCAGCTATTCAAGTGGCGGTCTGACACCAGGCGATGCTTATCTTTGGATATTGGATGAAAATGCTTTGCCTGAAGCTTGGAAGATGTGGGTGAAAGTACTTCCGATAGGCGGCTTATCCTCCACTTGGGAAGGCTGGCAAACGCTTTCTACGGGTGCTAAAGTAGCTACCAAACATGCCACCAAAGGCATAGAACTCAGCATCTCCAATTTGAAAGCAGGACAAAGTCTAGCTGAAATGGGAAGAGCGGAAGATTTATTTGATGGGCTAGAATAGACTTGTTTATCAGCTGGTGACTGCTCCGAATGTACACTAGCTTGATTGCTAATCCAGCATTAATTTTAGTGTTTTCTAAGGTACTACACTAGCAGGTACGATAAAGTACCTGCACCTGCTAGCTGATGATTCTGTGTATAGATATAGGTAATGAAAAGACTTTTTACTCTATTAATATCAATTTCTCCGTTTTCCATCCCTCCCCGATTCTTGTTCGAAGGAAATAGATGCCTGCTTGCCTATTTTTAGGTAACCATTCTAAGCGATAATTCCCTTGTTCTTGCCACTGATTGGATAAAAGTGTCTCGACAAATCGTCCTGTCTTATCTAAGATGTGAATTTCGACTTCGCTGCTTTCTGATAGTTCGTATTCAATGGTAGTGGCGATAGAGAATGGATTAGGATAAGTTTTGATCGTATTTTTTATCATCCCAATAGCCTGCTCTCTTTTTTCGACTACTTCATTTAGATTTTGTGGGCAATCTTCAATAATTGCTTGAAATGTGTTTCCATTTTTTACTTCAAATCCAATTTTTAGCAGTATCACTTCTCCTGCCTTGTAGGTGATATCCAAAAATGGAGAACTCACCATCTGAACTGTAGAAACAATACTATCTTGTGCTCGATAAGTACTATCTTGAGTTGGATTCATGGTCAAAGTGAGTGTTTGTGGACAACTTGCATCACACTCTCCTACTCCTAACAGACAAAAATCTTCCCAATTCGCATCAAAACTGTTACCATCGCTAATGTTGGCGTTGGTACTTTCTATACCTAACTGTGTACAAAAATTACTGATTTCGGCAGGATAGCATCCGCTTAGATTATTGTCTCGCAACTCAAGAAAAGTCAGGTTAACGAGATCGCCCAGACTTTCAGGCAAATTACCGTCCAAATTATTGAGATGCAATCGCAGATTTTCTAGCGTTGTCAAATTGCCTAAGGATGTAGGAATATTGCCACTTAAATTATTAGCATATAGCCACATCAATAAAATAGCATCCAAATCGCCCAATTCTGTAGGAATAGAACCTGTCAATCCGCAGTTTTTAAGATATAGATATTGTAAGTTGGATAAGTTTCCTAAGGTTGTCGGAATTGTTCCGCCTAGGTTAAAGTTGTCGGAAAGACCGAGATACTCAAGACTATCTAAATTTCCGAGACTAGCAGGAATTCCACCTGTCAATTGGCTCACTTCTAACCTTAGGGATTTCAAGTTGCTCAAATCACCGAGTTGAGTGGGAATATTGCCTGTAAAGCCTCCATTGTTTTGCAATAGTAAATACTTTAGATATGCTAAATTACCTAACGATATAGGTAATGCTCCTTGCAAACTATTTTCTCTTAGGTCGAGTGTTTGTAAGCTGCTCAAGTCTCCAATATTGGAAGGCAGGCTGCCCGTCAAGTTATTATTTTGCAAAATGAGCTGGGTCACTTGATTATTGATATCGCAAGTGATGCCGTGCCAAGGTGTACCATCTAGTTCGCCACAAGGATCGCAGTCGGAGAGCCAATCGGTGTTGGTTGTCCAACTTGAGCCATTGGTAGCGCTGTAGAAGTCTTCTAAGATGGTGTAGTCAGGGTGGTTGCAAGGACAAGTATTGGTTATTTCACAATCAGAAAACTTACCTTGATAAACACGAGCCACTACATCTAAATTTGTAAGAAACCCATTTCCTTTATCCGTTTCCCATGCTATCACAAAGTCGCCGTCTGCGTTCATAGCAACTCTAGAGTCCCCTTGATATAGATCAGTATAAATATTTACCAAAAATTCTCCTCCAATCTTACTTCCGTCACTATTGAACCGTTGCCCATATACGCCATAACTTGATCCATCTTGTCCAAAGCTTGCCCAGGTAGCTATGAAATTTCCTTTATTATCCATTGCTATGTCATCCGCCCACTGATTGGAGTCTGCGTAAGTATTGATCTGAAATTCTGTACCTACTTCATTACCATTAGAATCATACCTTTGCCCATAGACTCCATCATTTGAACCGTCTTGTCCATCACTTCTCCATACAATGACGAATCGTCCATTGCTATTCATCCCAATAGCAGGTTTCCATTGTATGCCAGTAGTATAAGTGTTGACTTGAAATTCTACTCCTGCCTTATTACCATTTGCATCAAAACGCTGTCCGTAAATACCTCCTAAATCTCCGTCCTGTCCATTACTTTCCCATGTGACTACAAAAGCACCATCTTCATCCATTGCTACAGCAGGTCTAAACTGAGTATCAATCGTATAAGTGTTGACTTGAAATTCTGCTCCTATTTTATTTCCAGTAGCATCAAATCTTTGTCCAAAAACACCTCGTCCATCTCCATCCTGTCCACTGCTCTGCCACGTAACTACAAACTCGCCGCTTGCATTCATATCAATAGAAGGATCATCTTGATTACCGATAGTATAAGTATTGACTTGAAATTCTGCTCCTATTTTACTTCCATTAGCATCATATCTTTGTCCGAAAATACCCAACGCATCTCCATCTTGTCCATTGCTATCCCAAACGACAACAAAATTTCCATTTACATCCATGGCAACAGCAGGGAATCGCTGAAAAGAGGTAGTATAAGTATTTACCAAAAAGTCACTTCCTATTTTACTTCCATTTGCACTATATCGCTGACCATATATACCATCTTGATCTCCATCTGGACTATCCCAAACGACAACAAAATTTCCATTATCATCTATAGCAATATCTGGATTTTCTTGCTGCAAGGTGCTTGGAGGATTTACTGTCAACTCCTCTGTCGTACCTTTAAAGTAGCGTTGGGCGTAGATGCCATCTTCCATCCCATCATTTTGAAAATCTTCACTACCCCATACTATGATAAAATCGCAATCTGCATCCATCGCTACCACAGAAAATTCTTGATTATCATTAACGTAAGTGTTTACTAAGAACTCACTCCCACAAGTACTACCATCAGTGTAAAAAGATTGTCCATATATATTTAAATTTGAACCATCCAAGGCAAAACTAGTCCACGTAATGATGAAATTACCTAGTGAATTCATGGCTATATCTGGATTTGTTTGGACACTTGCAGTAGTAGTATTCACCCTAAATTCTATTCCTATTTTATTCCCAGTATTATCATATCTTTGGCTATATATTCCAGAACTAGAACCATCTTGTTCGAAGCTTACCCATGTGATTACAAAATTTCCATCTTTGTTCATTGCAACGCTTGATTCAGTTTGACCGCTAGTAACATAAGTATTGACTAAAAACTCTCCTCCAACCTTGTTGCCGATTGGATTATAAAGTTGTCCATATATACCACCCAAGTCGCCATCTTGCCCGAAACTAGTCCAAGACACTACAAAACTTCCATCCTTATTCATTGCTACACAGGGAGAACTTTGAGTACCCACGGTAAAGGTGTTAATTTGAAATTCTCCTCCTATTTTACTACCACTATTATCATACCTCTGTCCATATATTCCGTAATCACTACCATCTTGTCCAAAACTACTCCAAACAACAACGAAATTTCCTTCTTCATCCATTGCAACAGCTGGATTCAACTGACTATTATTAGTGTAAGTATTTATTTGAAACTCTGTTCCTATTGTGTTTCCTTCTTTATTGAAGCGCTGTCCATAGATGCCAAAGTTGGATCCATCCTGTCCCGTTCCAGAAGAAACACCACTAGCCCAGACTACGACGAAATTTCCTTCTTTATCCATAGCTGTTGATGGTTGAATTTGCCTATCTATGGTAAAAGTGTTCGTTAGAGCATCCTCCAAAATAATACTTCCACTCTCATCATATAAAGAGAAGTAGATATCAAGATTAGCATTATCACCAGTACTTCCAACTATTACACTTCTTCCATTTTTACTCATTGCTACATCAGGATTAGTTTGACTTGAAATCGTATTCGCGTTCACTCTAAACTCTTCTCCCACTGTGTTTTGAGCAACACTCACAAGTGGTTGGATGACTAGAAGAATACCTATTATTGGAATAGTAAATTGGTCAACGTATCGCTGTACTTTGTTGAATAAGTTCTTTTGCTTTTGCTGTAAAAATATAGCTAAAGCATCCTTTTGAAGGTATTGTTGAATAGTACCTGATGAGTGTCTATGTTTTCCTCTAAAATGGTGAGAAAAGATATTTTTTATTGACATGATTTTGATTTGTTTGTTAGAAGCGATTGTATTTGTAGATGTGCAAAAAGAGGAATCTACGAATAAGGTTATTTTCATTATTTGATGAATTCTTCTTTTAATCAAGAAGTGATCTAGCAATAAAAGTATAAGCTCACTCCACCCTCACATACCGCTCCCGTACCGAAAAATTCTCATATTCATCCGTATCCATTTTTCCTTTCTGAATAAATTGATTATCAGTGATTTCCATTTCAAAATCAAAGGTTTTGCCGACTGCACTTGGATCAAAAGAGAAGGCGAGAATCGTCTCGCTATACTTACCATTGTTATAAGTGTACGTACCAAAACCTGCGCCATCGAATGTGGCTATATCTTGATCTATAAAAACGAAATAGAAGTACTTGGACGTGATGACTTTGTACGTCTTGATATTATTTCTAGTGCGGTAGTCAGCAGTGTCGCCTTTGCCATCTTTGTAAAGCCAGACACCCACTAAATCAGTAGCTGGATTTGCTGTAAAATCTTCTTCCACGCGCTCGTAATATTCATCAATGACGTAATCTTCGTAGGATTCGGCTCCTTTGATAAGACCAGATTGGTGAAAGGTGTTGCCTGTTAAAGTCCAGTCGTAAGTTTGGGAAGTTCCGATAGCGGTAGAATCCCAAGAGAAATAAGTTAGTTTTTCCGTAAAGGTATTGTTGTCAACTTTGTAAGTGCCACCACCAGCACCCAGTAGTTCTGTGTCGTTGTAATAGAGAAAGAAAAAGTGGCGGTCAGTGTAAATTTTATAGACATTCTGCTCGGGTGTTTTGTGTTCCGCATCATCGTCCCATTTGGCTTTGGTGAGATACCAAGTGCCTTCGAGCGGTGTGGTTGTTTCGCTTTGAGCGGACGATAGTACAGGGAGCGACAATAAAAGCAATAGCGTGAAAAAGTGGTGCATCTGTTTCATTTTAACGATTTTTGTTTGAAGAAAATAGATTTTTTAGAAACAGCCCCTAAGTTGCAGGAATGCAGCTACTCTGTGTTTAGAAAATAGAGGAAAAGATTATTTTTTTGTTTAGAAGATAAACCGAAAATCGTTTTAATTGCCTGATTATCAGTTTAAAATAAGTGCCATTTTGTTTGATGAGATTTCATTGATTAGAGATGTGAAGGCGTAGGAATAGTTGTAAACTTCTTCTAAATGAATTGTGTTTTTTTTAGTAAAGTTGAATTTTATAAAACTAAATTAAATCGCATGAAAGCATTTCAACATTGGTTTTATCAAGAGGTAGAGGAGACTTTTGGCTTGCATCGGAATAATAAAATGCCTAGACTGCAAAATTGGCTAAATGCGGACATTAGCCTTTCGGAGAAGAATATGGCTTACGTGCAAGAGCTGCAGGAGGACTTGTTAGACAATGTGCTGGATTGGAATGAGGATGAAATGAAGCTTTTTTTTATCGGTCCGCTTTTGAGAATGATTTTTTTGAAGGAACATCATTTTAAGCCTTTCGCCAGCAGAAAGCTATCTATGCAATATGGCAATAGTGAAATAAAAGGCATTGTAGATTTTATGGTTGCTCAGGGTAAACAAGTGCCTCGTGC
The DNA here is from genome assembly GCA_039201015.1 of Bacteroidota bacterium. Lineage (GTDB taxonomy): Bacteria > Bacteroidota > Bacteroidia > Chitinophagales > Saprospiraceae > JAAUTG01. Next base: position 14,832 of record JBCCRX010000085.1, read on the forward strand.
GCCTATTTTTTGCATCCACGAATTTAAGCCAGAAACAGGCACGAGTAATGATCCACTTGGTCAACTATTGATTGCTATGGTGACTGCTCAACAAATCAACGCTACTGTAGAAAGAGTACATCCTATTTATGGTGCTTATATTTTGGGAAGGAATTGGTTTTTTGTCATTCTAGACGATAAGGAATATGCTATTAGTGATGCTTATGTAGCTACTCAAAAAGATGTTATACAAATTGTGCGTATCTTAGAGCAGTCGAAGCAGGAGATCGAAGATTTCTTGGTGGTATAATTGATCTGAGAACAAAATTATCTCCACTCAACTAAAGATTTATGTCACTTCGCTCGCGGTTGTACCAAAAACTTCCTTAAACCCCTGCGAAAAAGCGGAAACACTCGTGAAGCCACAATCGAAAGCGATTTCTTTCACGCTTTTATCGGTTGTTTGCAACCAATAATAAGCTTGCTGCAAACGAAGCAATCTGACGTATTGCATGGGAGTCATATCCACCGCCTTTTTTGTCTGGCGATGCAGTTGTGTTTTGCTGATATGGAGCTGTTGGCAAAGGAGCGCGACGTTGAGATTTTCGTTGTTTAAATGAATCTGAACGACTTTTTTGAATTGCTCTAAAAAAGGATGTTCTGATTTATCAAAAGGCGGATGCGGAATGGATTTTTGCTTCAATAAGTTTTCAATTGTTAGTTGGAGTTCTTCTCGATCAAAAGGCTTTTTCAGGTAAGCATCTGCCCCAAGTTGAAGCCCCTTGTTTTTTTCAGTTTGCGTAGCTTTAGCGGTGAGTAAAATAATGGGAATAGCAGCCGTTTGTTTATTCGCTTTCAATTGCTCACAAACTTCATAGCCGTCCATTTTTGGCATCATGATGTCGCAAAGTATAAGATGTGGCTGCCACGATTTGACCTTCTCTAGACCTAAAACTCCATTTTTAGCGACTTCTATTTGATATTTTGGTGCAAGTAACGTGAAGAGGTATTGAACGATCTCCCAATTGTCTTCAATAATCAAAATTTTTGACTGCCCTTGCTGCGGTAAAGAAGTCGTTTGAAATGAGCTTTTGTAAGTATTTGTAGCAACTATTTCCTTTTTTTGTGCTACTTCTTTTTTAGCCTGATTCCGAATGGGGAATTGGATGGTGAAAGTTGTGCCACGCTTTAATTCGCTTTCTACTTTGATGCTGCCCTCTAGCAGTGCGATCAACTCTTTCACAAGTGCCAAACCAATACCAGTTCCTTCATAATCTTTCTTTTCAACTTGATAAAAACGATCAAAAATGTGAGGTAAATCCGCTGCTGCAATGCCCTGTCCGCTGTCTTTCACTTTGATTTCTAAATACTGCTCCATGCGTTCTGCTGTAAGTTTGATCCGTCCATGTTCTTCTGTAAATTTTAGCGCATTAATGACCAAATTGCTAATGATACGTTGTAGTTTTTCTTGATCGCTATCCATCCAAAAGCCGTTCATAGAAGAGTGGAAGCTCAACATGATTTTTTTCTGTTGCGCTAAACTCTGAAAGGAATCCGTGAGATAATTCAACAACAAAATAATATCTATTTGAGTGTATTGAATGCTGTGTTTTCCGCTTTCTAGTTTTGCTAATTCTAGCATTTGATTCACCAGATTCAAAATACGATAGCTGTTTTGTTGGATAACTTGTAGTTTTCGCTCGTCTTGCTTGTAGCGTTGTTTCCCTTGTAGTTCTTCCGTCAATCCTTTTATGACTGTAAGTGGCGTACGAAATTCATGGGTGAGATTGGTGTAAAGTTTAGATTTGAATTGCTCAAGTTTTTGCAAATTTTCGTTTTCTGTTTCTTTGCGCTGTAAGTCCAGTTCTGCTCGTTGTTTTTGTGCTATTATGAGCTTAGACCGATAGCCCAAAGCGGCTGAGAAAAAGAGCAATTCTACGATGATTCCAATTTGCAATCCTAACATAGTTACATCCCACCACTCGTACCAATGTTGGCTAGATAGCAAAGAATAAAGCATATTCGCTACAGTAATAAGACTCAAAAAAGTAGTCCCAATAACGATGATACGAGCTAAACGATCTTTGATGAGCCACAACCGAATGAGGAAGAAAAGAGCAGCAACACTAAATAAGATTCGATAGTAATAGCTGATCTGCCAAGCTAAATCTAAGTCAACTCGAACTAAAATTTGCTCTATCAAAAAAAAACTGAGCATTATACCTATACTGATGCGAATGAACTGATATAGCCACGGATATTTTTCTTCACTATTCAGAAATGAACCCACAAAAAGGAAATAAAAAAGATAAATACCAATACTAAACGGCAGGTGAAATTCATGCAGTGAAAGCACGTGAAATGTCCAATTCTTGAGTAGAATATCATTGATCCATAGATGCCGAATGTAGAAAGGGATGATTGAAAAGGCATAGAGTGCGTAGAACAAAAGCGTTCGATCTTTATTTTGGAGAAACTGTAGCAGTGAAAATGCAAAAACAAAAAATAATATACCAAAAAAAATACCTTGCCAGAGGTAATAAATACTCAATCCTTGCCATTTTACGCTTGGGATAGCATCAATTGAATACAATTTTGGTTGGATGCCACCTTCTACGCCCAATCGCTGCCGCAGCCGAAAAAAGTATTCATATTGTGCGTCGGGAGCAATGACGATAGGAACGAGATTATTAGATTGAACTGCCAGCCCTTTTTCTATTCTAGTATTGGGACGTATTTTTTTGCCCATTTGGAAGTATTGCAGCAATTTATTTTGATTAAATTGATAGACGTTGATGGTGTCATTGATACCAGTATGAAAATAGCCTTTTATAGTATCCGTTGGATGCTGGTTTTGAATATTTAAGTGCAGCCAGTAGCCATATTGACCACGTTTAAATTTGCTATCTAGCACTAGATTTTGAAGGGATATAAATTGTTCATTGTGCCAATGTGCTTCAATTTCTTGTAGCCTAAGCTGCGCTGTTTTATCTACGTAGATTTTGGTATATTTTGTTAGGTCAATGCTAGTCTCAGGTGTACGATCTAAAGTCAAAGTCTGAGCAGTAGAGATTGATAAAAGAAAGCAAGAAAGTAATGTTAGGAAGGGGCGTAATAAACAGAATTGGCTATCTAAGGCAAGGCGATTTGTTTTCATCTGGTTGTTCTTTCTTAAAACTTGTCGTATCGTAAGTCAAAAGCAATAAGCCTCACTACTTACACCACATCTTCTACCGCAATTTCAATGCCTGTTGCTTCATTTTTAGTGTATCGTCCTTATCAAATTGCTCACTGCCGTCGGGAAACAAGACTCGGATACCTTTGAGAAAAGGAACAATGATCCACGCGGACTGTACGCCATTGTAAAAAACTGATGAACTGCCTTTCTTTGCAAAACTTCTATAGACTGGGAGGGAGATTGGATTTCTATGGTGATGAGGGGGGCTTCTTGCAGCTTAGATTCAGATGCACTTCTAATCGCTTTTTTGCTAGAAAGAATACAGATATCTGGAGTTGCTTTTGGATTTGTGGCAAGCGTTACCTCAGAGACGACTCCGTATTTTTTTCTATATTTTGAAAGAGATACAATAACATTTGCTTGTATCAATCCATGCACGTGTATGGGCATGGGCTTGTTTCTTTCTACCTCATAAGCAGATATTTCTCTGAGAGCAGTCATATATCTATTTTTATACAGAGCATAACAAAGATACGAATAATTAGCAGATCAATCAAGCAGTTTTGTTACATTGGTTCAGCTTTTTGCTTGCTTGTAATAAGATTGTTAGACATATACCAAAGCTTATTTCATGGCTTCATACGTTGAATCGCTGCACTCAAATCTTCATACAATTTTCTCCAATTTGGATGTGATTTCAGTAATTCTAAATGCCTTTGCATCGTAATTTCATCTTCGCGTATCGCAGGACCAGTTTGCATTTGTGCAGGTGGAAAATATTGTACTTTTTGCGCGCTTTCTAATATGAGTGGACGCAATAGATCAAATGGAATTTGGTGCTCTTGGCTCAATTCATAAGCAACGTGAAATAGATAGTTGCTAAAATTGTTAGCAAATACAGCAGCAACGTGTAAATAAGCGCGCTGTTCGTCATTGATTTTATATACTTTCGTACTTATTTTTTGAGCTAATTGGTACAGCAATTTCAGTAAATGTGTTTGGGAAGCATCCACGCAAATGGGGATGTGAGCGAAATCCACTGCTTGTGCTTTTGAGAAAGATTGCAATGGATAAAAAACGCCGTAATTATTAAAATAATTCGCGAAAATACTGGAAGGCGTTGCACCAGAAGTGTGCGCCAGAAAGCTGTCCTGTGGTAAAATCTTACTCAATGCTTGGCAGACTTCTTCGAGGGCATCATCACTGATGGCAAGGATATATAGATC
>JBCCRX010000086.1:0-18998 GCA_039201015.1 Bacteroidota bacterium
CATACAAAATTGATAGAGTAAGATATGTCATATTTTCATGTCTGAAAACCCCTGCTAGTCATTGACATTCAGATGTTTAGTAAAAGTAAATATGACATATCTAGTTTCTTAAAACAACGATTAAATTTGCACGACTACTTATAATGAACACTTTACACAAGTTTATTGCCCAAATAATTAGGTAGAACTACTTAAGTATTCAAACTTCATACGCTCACAATCAATTTATTGAAAATTCGGCGTACTAGATTCGTTTTGTTCGACTGTTTCAGAAAATAAGGAGCGGATGCGATTGGTTTGGGATTTTGGGAATGTCTTTGTTGCTTTCTAAAAAAAGAGCAAAACAGTCCAATATGTTCATCCTCTTTGAATTTGAAAATGACAACGTGCTAATATCCATTATTGGAGACCAAAACCAAGTCAGTATGTGAAGCTTAAAGTTGCAGAAAATTCTGATAGACGCAAGAAAATTCGTTGTTGTAAGTGCTGATTTTGATAAAATTAAGTATATGGAAACACTTATTATTTTTGAGTTAATCTTTTCATTATCAGCAGGTTAGTATCTTACCTGTTTTTTGAATATTTATACTTACGTTTCGCTAATTTTAAATCCAAAAAATCAAAATTTTCAATTTTGATTTTTTCTCGCTGTCCAAAGATATAATTGAAATTTTTCGCAGAAAAATTTCAACTACGTATATGGTTTCTACTGTAAATGTATTTTTTCAAAATCAATTTCAGCGAAACGTCAGTTTACAGTTCCAGTTTAAGACTCTAAGACCAAATCATAGCAGGATGACCAAAGGCGTAAATTTTTATTGCATAAAAATTTACGCCTTTGGAGTTTTCGGGCGGAGAGAGAATTTCTTCTGATTTTTTCAGAAAAATCGGAAGAAATTCTCTCTCCGCCCAAAAACCCCACTGAAAACACAAAGAAAAAACAAGTTTTTTCTTTGTGTTTTCAGTGATTTAGAACTAGGCTAAATAAGCGTTTTAATATAGAAATAGTAATATCTTGCAAAGATAGTCCAAGAATGTTAAAGAAGGAACGGGTTTTGAAGAAAGCAGAAATAAATTTATTGGAGAAACCTTAGCAGTCGATGTTGGTACAGTTTGAACTGCCAAGGCACCCAAGTCAACTAGGTTAAGGGTCAAATATTAGAAGTACGAAGTCAGCCTCGCAAACTAAGGCGCGATCCTCAGTCAGCAGCACTGATCTTCAGGGCTTCGCCGCTTCCATTTCTTTTTGAAAATGATCTAAATACAAAATGCCATCGAGGTGGTCAATTTCGTGTTGAAAAACAACAGCGGTAAAATCTTCCACCATTTCGATTTGATGACTGCCGTCTAATCGGTCGTACTCAATCAATATGGCGTAGGCTCTGGAATTGAGCATTTCTGAGCGATCGGGTATAGACAAACAGCCTTCTTTGCAAGCTTGTTTTTTCTTGGAGTATTGAACGATTTTTGGATTCAAATAAACTTCAAAAGGAAAGTCTTTTTTGTCAAATCGTTGTACCCAAATAATCTTTTTGAGAATGCCTACTTGTGGAGCGGCAATCCCTACTCCTAAAGACATGCTATCCCTTACCGTCGCGTACATACGCTGTATCAATCTTTGCAAAGTCACATCCTTAGGATCAGGCAGCACTTCTTCACTTTCCTTACGTAGCAGCAAAGAATCTTGCGCATTATTGATTTTGAATACGCGCATCGGCTGATCGGCATCCCCTGCTAATATTAGGTTTTGCTGTGCCTTGGTGAAATCAGCATCTCTTTTGCTCAATTTATTGCTAGTAGAGCAATTGGTCAGTGTCAGTAGAAGAGCTAAGCCTAGTATTGTCTTAAGATAGTGTAGTGAGTGCATTTGTCTATTTTTACTATTATCAACTTTTTGCGAACATATTAGCAATAAAGCTCTACAAAAAACAGCATACAAGCTGCAATGTGTTTCTAAAATAAGAACTTTGTACGTGCCTATTTGAAATTAAGAGATTTTTTCTTGTTTTTGGTCGAAGTTTTCACGAAATGTTAAGAAACACATAAGATATTTGTTATTAAGCAACTCAAAACAACATAATTATCTATGATAGATACAACAATTGAATGCAAAAACCTAAGTAAGCAATTTGGTGATTTCACAGCGGTCAATAATATTAGCTTTGATGTGAAACAAGGTGAAATATTTGGTTTGCTAGGACCCAATGGAGCTGGGAAAACCACGACTTTACGCATGCTATCAGGTCTGCTAAGCCCGACATCTGGTGAATCTTACATTGCAGGGCATTCTATGCAGGAGACGCCCTTGGAAGCTAGGCGACAACTCGGTTTCCTTACAGGAGATATGGACTTATACCGCCGCCTTAATCCTGCAGAAATGCTGACTTATTTTGGCAACCTATACGAAGTACCTAGAAAAGAACTCAAAGGGCGGGTAGAACGTCTGGTTGATTGGTTTGGCATCACGCCTTTTCGAGATCGGCATTGCGAAAAACTTTCTACGGGGCAAAAGCAGCGAACTTCGATTGCGCGCACCCTCGTTCACGACCCGAAAGTGGTTGTACTAGACGAACCAACAACTGGTTTGGACATTATGGCGAGCGAATTTGTATTGCAATTTATCCGTAGAATTGCTAGAGAAGAAAACAAGACAGTTATTTTCTCCACGCACCACTTGGATGAAGTAGAACGCCTATGTGATCGCATCGCTATCATTCACAAAAGCAACCTAATTGCTATCGGTACGGTAGAAGAAGTGAAAGCACAAGTGGGCAAAGAACAACTCGCAGAAGCCTTCTTCCATTTGGTTAACGACGGACAAGAAGTTTAGCCGTAGCCAGCGGTTCAAGTCATAAGTAACTGACAATTATAAACCTTGCCGATAAGTACTTGTATCTAATTATCTGGACAATAAACTTGTGTAGAGTATTCATTATAAACAATTTAAACAAATAAACAGCCTAAACAAATACGTCCAACTACTTACGTAGGTTTGAGGCGATTTAAAAGTGTCAATTAATTCGGTCTAGTCGCCCTAGTGTCTCAATTCAATAGTTTGACAGTCAATCATAAAACAAATCAACAATAAAACATGAGGTGGTCTATCATCAATACCATATTCAATAAAGAATTAAAGGAGATTTTGAGGGATAAAAAGATGGTCTATTTGGTCATTTTATTGCCTTTCTTTCTCTATCCAGCCATATTCGCGCTAATGGGAGCGGTCACTTCCAATCAGGTAGAAAAAATCAACCAGGAAAAAGTGACCGTGCTGATTAATGATGCGGTAAAAGAATCCGCCATTTACGCGACTTTAAAAGCAGATACGACCCTAATTATTAAGGAAAGCGATTTTACAAAAGAGGGCTTGGACAGCATGAAAAGTACGATTGGGCTTCGCGTCTTAGATCATAATAGCGACTCAAAAGATGCTCCACCCATACAAACAGAAATTTCTTACAACTCCACTAAGGACGTTCTGAGCAATCGAGTCAATCGCATCAAAGCAAATATTGCGGCGATCAATCAATCTTTGGTCGCTCAACGTTTGGCAGAGCGCGAATTGAGTAATGACTTCTTGACGCCCATTCAAGTCAATGAAATAGATATTGCGCCGCCCGCCGCTCAAATGGGAAAATTGATCGGTCGTTTTATTCCTTTGGGACTTATTTTCTTCATCTTTTTTGGCATGCTCACGGTTTCTATTGATCTGACTGCAGGAGAAAAAGAACGCCGAACCTTGCAGACACTTTTCGTTTCTCCCATAAAAGTGAGAGAGATCATAACGGGCAAGTTTTTAGCCGTTTTCACAGTTGGGGTGGTTTCTGCTATCATGAATCTACTATCGCTTGTACTAGCTGTATTTATTCAAGTAACACTGCTAGGAGAGGGCGATGGACTTTCGAGAATCAGTCTTTCGGTCAGTCCGCAAGGTGGTTTTTGGCTAGTGATACTGGTGCTACTAACTACCATTTTCATTGGTGGACTTACCTTGGCAGTAGTCGTCTTAGCAAACACTTATAAAGAAGCCCAGAGTTATACTTCTCCATTAATGTTACTTTTTGTATTACCAGCAGTTTTTGCCTTTCAGCCAGGCGTGGAGTTGACTACCAGCACCGCTCTAATCCCAATCGTAAATATCTTCCTAGCCATGGGAGAAATATTTATCGGTAATTTCAATGTTGCGCTGGTTGCATTGGTCGCTTTAATGGCACTTCTCTACGCTGCTTTGGCATTGTGGTTTGCTTCCTTTATATTTGGCAATGAAAATGTGGTGACGGGACAGAAAGTAGATTTCAAGAAGTTGTTTAGCAAGGCATAGATTTTCTTGGTTTTTTGATCGTTTTTGTAAAATGCAAATGCAAAAACGGTCAAAAAATTGTTCTCTTTTCAACAAAGTCTAACTTTCTTGCGATTACCACATCAAAAACCTTTTCTAGTCAGATGCAAAGAAAAGATTTTCCTTTATTGTACTATCAGTTGTCAGAAGAGGCAGTTTTGGGTATTCTTTTGGGCAATCACGATCAGGTGATTCAGAAAGATATCAAGCGCCTTAAATCGGTTCTGAAAAATGGACTGACCAAAGACTATAAGCGATATGGCATCTATCCAGACACGGATTTGATGGATGCGCGTTTGCGATTGGTGGAGGTCGCGATCCGTCCGACTTACAAAAATCAATCTGCTTCTTTTCCACTTTCTCAAAAACTAACCATTCCTATTCCCGTGGTGACAGGAGCAGTGGAAGAAGGCGGTTTTGAATGTTATTTGCCCCTTTTCCAACAACAGTTTTCTTACGAACGCGAAACTCAATTTAGAACGCTCGCCAGCCATTTTATCCGCAACTATTTAGCCGACCGAACGCCAGAGCAACTCTATACTTATTTGCGCTACCCTAAGCCACAACTGGATTTCATAAGGCTCAGAGTGAAAGATGAAAATACTTTTACTTGGAGCAATTGGAGCGGACAAAGGCGTTTTAGAACACTCGCTCGTCTGGCGGTGAAGGTACCGCAAAAGAAGAGCAATAATCGCAAAAATACACTACCAGAAGTCGCTTGGGAGCGCGAGCAGGAAGTAAGAAACCTAATAGAAAATATTTTACTCGCCAATGCCAATGTACTCGTCGTTGGCGCAAGAGGTTCTGGAAAAAGCACCGTCATTCAGCAAGCGATTCGAGAAATCACGAAGCAACTAAAAGGGCAGCAAGTTGAGCATACTTTTTGGCAGATCATGCCGCAGCGCATCACGGCTAGTTCCAAATATTTAGGAGAATGGCAGGAGGCTGTAGAAAATTTGATCGGTGATTTGGTGGCTGCCAATGGCATTCTTTGGGTAGATCAAATTATACAATTGCTGATGTCGGGGGGCGAAGGCGCAGAAGACAGCGTTGCGGCTTTTTTAATCCCATTTCTGCAACAACAGAAAATTCGTTTGCTGGGAGAAGTAAGTCCCCAAGAATTGGAAAGTATGCGGCGACTCCTGCCAGGGTTTGTAGAAAATTTTCAGATTGTGGAGTTGGAAGAATTGCAAGAAAAACAAGTACATGCTATCCTTACTCAGCTCGCAGAATATTCCAACCAACGTTTGAAAATTCCTATTGGGAATGCTGCCTTAATGTTGACTTATCGGCTTTTGCTGCGCTACTATCCCTACGAAGCTTTTCCAGGAAAGGGAGCAAAATTTTTAGCTAGTTGTATTAACGTTGCCAAATTGCAGAAAGCCAATCGTATCACCGTGAAAGATGTCATCAAACAATTTATCCAGCAATCGGGTCTGCCAGAAATCTTCTTACGCGATGATCTAGCATTAGAAAGCTCGGTGGTCAAAAGCTACTTCGAAAAACGCATCATGGGGCAGCCCAATGTCATTGAGCAATTGGTTTCCCTTATTCAAATTTATAAAGCAGGTCTCAACGATCCGAACAAACCCATCGCTAGCCTTTTGTTTGCTGGACCAACAGGCGTTGGGAAAACTGCTAGCACCAAAGCTTTAGCCGAATACTTTTTTGGTATGGGGCAAGAAAAAACACCTTTGATTCGGATTGATATGAGCGAATTTCAGCACGCAGGGCATTTCATTCGCTTTATTGGCTACGGCAAACAAGTTGGAAAATTGGTGAAAGAAGTGCGCGAAAAACCCTTTGCGGTCATTTTACTAGATGAAGTGGAGAAGGCACATCCTTCCATTTTCGACGCGCTTTTGGGCTTGCTGGATGAAGGTACGCTAACGGATCATTTTGGGCGACAAACCAATTTCCGTAATACGATCATTATCATGACCAGCAATTTGGGGGCATCCAATCAACAATCTCTTGGTTTTCGTGCGACCGATTCTAATGAAGCCATTTATCATTCTGCCATTCGCAAATTCTTCCGTCCTGAATTTATCAACCGAATCGACCAAATCGTATTTTTCAGTAAATTGAGCCAAGAAAACGTCTATCATATTTTGCTGAAAGAGTTGGAAGAATTGAAAAAAAGAGAAGGCTTCGTGAAGCAGGGTTTGGAACTATTTTTCTCAGATGCGCTCATACAGCATCTGAGCAAAGAAGGCTTTGATGAAAAATACGGCGCTCGACCTTTGCAGCAAACGATAGAACGAAAAGTGGTGGCACCCATGGCGAAGTGGGTATTAGCGCATAAAGAAATAAGAAATCGTCCGATTTATTTGGACTACGATAAAGAGTTGACAATAGGCGTAGCTTAAGAACAAGTCAAAATAGCTTTACAAATTTTGACTGATTCTTTTGACCTCATTTTGAACTAGAAAAGCCTTGTTTAGCTATTCTAGACGTGGTTTTTGAAGTAGGAACGAAGTAGTGCGTAACAAAAAAGATTAAGCATCTTTTTAAGGTAGTGAACCGCTCTCGGATATCATGCCTAAAATAACCTACCTAAAATTGCAAATTTACTCGTGTCTCGTTCCTTAGTACACTGTTAAACTAAGTCTTTTTAAATTTTGAGAAGCGAGAAATTCCTTAGAATTTTGAGCTTCAAAAAACCTATCTGCCGCCGTCTTCGACGGCGGCAAAGAAGGGTGAGGGAGAAAAAAGGGTTTTTCCAAAACCCTTTTTTCTCCCTCAAACTCCCTGTCTAAAATGTAAAGAAACTTTTGTTACAGTGTACTTAGTTTGTAACCGCCAAAAAAAATAAATCTCAAAAAAAATTGTGAACTCGCAACCTTTTTTTCAAAGAGACGTTTACTATTTTATAAAACACCAATGCGAAACCTGAAGAATTTGGTTTTTTGGGGTTATACAGGGTGCGGCGCAACTTAGGTTGTGTCGTTACCCTTTTTTTATTTTTTTTAAGTGAATATAGAGAGAAATTAAAGGAAAAATTGCACGTCCTAATAATTTGATAGTCAAAAAGTTAGATTATAAAAAGCCAATCTCTCAGCCATTTCTTATTTAGGATTCAGAAATGTCATTTTTTGCTTTAAACTGCAAGAATAGATTTAGAATTCGAGTTCAAAAATGATATTTTTCGCTCCCCGATTGGTAAAATCTTCCAAAGGAGAAATTGCTGCCAATTTCCAATCCTCCTATCAGTTTACTTCTTCTTGCACTCGTTTTCTCAAGTGAATCAAAGAGCGGCGCATGTGCGTCTCTACCGTTTTAATAGAAATATTGAGTAAGTCTGCTATCTCTCTGTATTTCATTCCTCTATCTCTACTTAATCGAAAAATGTGCTTGCCCTTTGGTGGCAAACTCTCGATAGCTGCTTCCACTTTCTGGCTCAATTCTTGCCCCACTACCTCTTCGTAAGGAGAAGTGTAATTAGATTCGTAATCTCGATCTATCTCACCTTTGAAATTGCGCTCTCTAGCTTGTCTTCTCAAATAATCAATAGCTTGATTTCTGACCGCAGTTTTAAGATAGTACTTCAATTTTGTCGTAATGGTGAGCTGAGCACGATTCTTCCAAATTTTCAAAAAAACATCCGACACAATTTCTTCCGCTGCTTGCTCACAATGTACAACAGTCATTACCTTTCTGCATAAGATTTCGTAATGCCTGTAGAATAGTTGTTCAAACACCTTGCTGGCCTCTCTACCATTCAACAAAAGAATCAACTCTTCATCGCTCTGTTGCACGAGCGCGATCTTAGAAATGGAAGGCGATGGAATACTTAGTACTTGCATGATGATATTAAGTTAATTTTTCGTTTTGTACAATCGGTTGCATTTATTAAAACCAAATTAGTGTGAGACTTATATTGACTTTTTTAGGGAAGATTTTCTGATCATCAACTTTGGTGTAAGTACCGTTCTAGAAGGAATAAAAGACAATTCCCTATCCTTGGTCTGTTCCAAGAATATCTTAGCTGCAAATTGCCCCATCTGCTCGCTCATTTGATTCACAGAACTTAGTTCTGGATCAACAAAATTGGCAAAGGCTTCGTCGGCAAAACCCACTAGAGCAACATCGTCGGGTATTTTCATCTTTCTTTCTTTCAAAATTTGCATAGCACCTATAGCAGAATAATCACTAGCTGCAAAAATAGCATCTGGCGGTTGGTCTAGTAAAAGCAATCGCTCCATGCCTGTTCTTCCATCTTCCAGCTTGACGTTGCTTTGAATCAGCAAGTCCTCCTCAAACACTATTCCGTTGTTTTTCAATGCTTCGCGATAACCCCTTTCCCTATCTTTATAAATGTTTAGATTTTGAGTTCCTGAGAAGTGTGCAATCCGTTTACAACCCTGATGTATCAGGTGTTCCGTGGCTTTGTAGGCACCTAGATAGTCGTCTATCACAACTGTACTAGCATCTGTGATCTCCGTTACTCGATCAAAAAGGATGAGTGGAATTTTCTTGTCTAAAATATTCTGATAGTGACTAAAATTGGTTGTTTCTCTAGCAATCGAAGCAATCACACCATCCACTTGAGTTTTGAGCATCGCACTAATGATTGAACGCTCATTTTCCTCCTTATCATTTGATTGAGTAATCATTACATTGTATCCTGCCACTCTTGCTACTTGCTCTATTCCTTTGACTACGGAAGAAAAAAAGCTCCGATTAACCATTGGAAGTAGTACCCCTATAATATGGGTCTGTCCACTGCGCAATGCGGCAGCAATCCCATTGTGCTGGTAGTTCATCTGTTGTGCTATACTTTTTACCGCTTGTTTGGTCTTGCTGCTGATTCTAGGATGATCGCTCAATGCACGAGAGACCGTAGAAGGGGTCACCTTCAACTTTGCTGCTATGTCGTATATGGTTGTACTGCTTTTTGACATGGAAATGTTTGCATTTTTGTACAATCGGTTGCGCAATATAGTTCAAAACAAAAGTTAAAACAAATAAATTACTTGTTTTTATGGATAAATTTGTTTTTTACAAAATAAAAGAACGTATTCGCGTTATTTTTTAATACAATAGTTGTTGTAAGATACTTGTCTTTACTAAATCAACTTGTTCTTTTTTGTAGTTAGGCTCTTTTTTATTTCTCCTTGTTACTTCTCAAAAAAGTGGCGTCTAAAGTCGAATTAGACCCAATTTTATGGTCTTGAATAATTACGGGTGGGAAAACTGTTTCATTTAATATTGTAAAAGATTTTAGGAAAAGACCTATATCTTATCTTTGTTGAAAAAGCGATATGGTTTTAGTATCTTCAATGATTCGTGTAAAATTCACAAATTATTGAAAATCATAAAGTTGCAAAATTGAACTCAAAATCATAGCCTCTGACTATCAAACTTTTGTGTTCTTCTTGACCGCCTTAACATGTCCGCCTCAGGCGTGAGGTTGTTGTTTATTTTATGGTTCAAAAATTGCACGAATTGTTGTATCTTATGACATTTTGAGATATTTCGTATCTTGTTGGCTTGATTGCAAAGTGCTATTTAGCCTTGGTCAAAGATGGCATTCAATAACTACTTTGATCCAGTACATGCAGCTCCTTGTAAATTTCAATTCAATACATTACGAAACAAATAATCATACGAATCCTTGGATAAGCATTGTAGCAGCCGCATGTCAGACGTTGAGGTAATCAGGCAATATCTCAATTATCAATCTACTAGCTGTTTTAGTTTACTCTATGAACGCTATTCAAAGAAGGTTTACAGCAAATGTATTTCTTTGCTGAAGGATGAGGCATTGGCGCACGACGCCACGCAAGAGATTTTCACTAAAATATTTCTAAATCTCTCGAAATTCGCAGAGCGTGCCAAGTTCTCGACTTGGGTGTATTCTATCACTTACAATTACTGTATAGATTACATTCGACGTAGGAAGAAGCAATTCAATCTTTTTGTGGATGATATTGAGCGTGCACCAGACCTTCCAGATGAAGAGGTCAAAGATGAAGAATTGCTGGCTATGAATCTAAAGCAACTCACAGTGGTTCTTGAAAACATTCCACTGGACGATAAGACCATTCTTTTGATGAAATATCGGGACGAGTTGTCGATAAAAGAGATTGCTGAAATCATTGACAAAACAGAAAGCGCTGTAAAAATGCGAATCAAAAGAGCCAAGGCAAAGGCCCAGAAGACACGAAAGAAAATGTTTGAAAAAGAATTACATGATTATTAATTCCCAAATAGGCTCTAAATTTTCCTTTCTGTAGATGTGCCCTTCTCCATTTATCTTCGGTGGTAAAGTAATGTAGAAGTCTCACTTTTTTCAATTCAAATTTCAAACTCAGAATACTAGAATATTAGCTTTACATTAAGCTACCAGTCCGTGTCTGACGACCGAAAATAGACTGTCCAAGTCACGTCTATTGAATAGACTACCAGACATTTTAGATATTAAGTACCTCTACCTAACTATTTGGGCAATAAACTTGTGTAAAGTGTTCATTGTAAACAATTTAAACAAATCAACAGCTTAAACAAATAGCAAGTACTTATCAGGTTTTATGACATTTCTGTTCTTCCAATTTAGAAATGTTTAGTAGTGTATCTATTGAAAATCAATGTTTTGCATTTATCTGATTTTCAGTAAAGTAGCACATTAAATATTACAAGAAAACCCTTCAATTTGATGAAACACTCTTTTATTTCAAGTAAAAAATTATTAGAATTATGGCATTTCACGAGTATAAAGAACAAGAAGAAAATAATTTCAACGAACTGGGAATTAAGAACAATATTTTAGGAACACTCAATCTTTACCGATTTTTAGGGAATATTTTTGAGGTGTATTTGCCCCAGTTATTCAATGTCGTAGTAGAGATGAGTAAGGGAAGTGAAGAAGAAGATGACACTGGTACAGATCAGGATAAATCTCCTAGAGTCAATTTCCCTGTCTAAAAAATAGACTACAAAATTACCGAAAATATAGAAGTCAATTTGCTACATCATTCTAACACTTTGAGACAAAATGAAATATGATTTACTAGAAGAAATTCTCAAACAATTCGTAGCCTTTGGGGATAATTTAGTCGGTGCTATACTTATACTACTGATAGGCTTCATCATCGTGAGGATCGTCACTAGATTTGTAAGAAAAGTATTGAAAAAAGTTGGTATTGACAGACTAGCGGATCGCTATCTGAATGACATTGAGTTTTTGAGTAAGAATAATATTAGAGTAGTGCCTAGTGTGCTATTTTCTAAAATTGTTTATTATCTTCTTTTGCTGATCGTTTTGGTGGCGGCAACGGATGTTCTGGGCATGCAGGCAGTTTCTAACTTGGTTAAAGATGCTATCAATTATATTCCTTCTCTGATTCTGGCTGCTGCTATACTAATCATTGGACTGTTTTTAGCCGACCTTATCAAGAACATAGCACAAACGGCACTTGCTTCTCTCAATATTCCTGCAGGCAAGTTTTTAGCCAATTTCCTATTCTATTTTGTCCTTATCAATATATTGATTCTAGCCCTAGAGCAAGCTAAAATCAATACCAGCTTTATCAATTCCAACCTTTCTATTATACTCGGAGGTGTGGTGCTGGCTTTCGCTATTGGCTACGGTTTTGCTTCTCGTTCTGTTATGTCCAACTACATCGCCCACTTTTACAGCAAAAACAAAGTCAATATTGGTGACACCATCAAAATCAATGAAAAAGAAGGTTTGGTGAGCGATATGGATAATACGACGATTACAATGGTTTCGGAAAGAGACGGAAGAGAAATTATTATTCCACTAAGTCATCTGAGTACGGAAATTGTAGAAATTATCAAGCGAAAATCGAAATCACCCTCTCAGCCTCCTGTTTAAAAATTTGCGGCACTATTTCTTTTCTTTTGGCGGATCAAGTGCTTCCAATGCTGTCAAATACCTTGTCATTCGACTATAAATAGTATCCATAACTACGGGATATTCTTTGATAATATCCAAACTTTGCTCGTATTCCTCTCTGGATACATTGTGAATTTCAAAAATCTGTTCATAGTACATTTCCGATATGCTGTCTTTGATGTCTGGTGTGAAATTTTGGGTAGCTGCCTCTGCCACATAAGCATCCGTCATAATGATGACCAGTTGATCCATTTCTATGGGTAAATCCTTGATTTTAGGCTGATCTATGCAGGCGGTCAGTAGTAGCAAAAAAGAAAACAATAGGAGCATGTGAATTTTCATTTGAAATCGATATATTATATGATAAATTAGTTGTGCGCAAGCTTGAAATTGTGTTTGAGATTTTAGAGCTTCGTCTTCTACTCAAAATTACAATACCATTCGCAAGGGGTGTTTGTTCTTCTTTTATCACCAAGTTGTCAGATTTTGCAGGTAAAATAACTTTTCATTTAAACATTCCCCTAATTGTGGTATTCTCTTTATATGAAAATGTCAGATGAAAAATTTATGGAACACGCCTGTAATCCTATTTATCAAGCTGGATTGATGCTCGTGGCAGGAATAGTTGTAACTTTAATTGCTATAGCCGTAGATGCCGCAAAAATCACAGAGGTGGGTGATCGTTTCCCTTGGCTTTGTGCTGCTTCTTTTTTGTTTATGTTTGCTATATTTAATAGTATTTCTTCGCTTGCCATAAAAGAAAGCAATCAATATTGGGGTCGAGCGATTATGAGCTTTATGGGCTTGGCGGCTAGCTCGGGTTTAGTAGCTTACTTGTTCTCTGGACTAAGCATCTGGGAAGCAGGCTCTTACAGTTGGATATACGTCGTACTTTCTATCGGTTATTTGATCTTTTTAGGAATGATGAGTTTTATGAAATCGGTCGTTCGATTTGCGCAAAAGGAAGAATGGAATCAGCCAAGAATTAAAGACAAAAGACGGAAGTGAGTGCTATTGGTATTGAGTCTGAATGGTACTTCTTCACTAATCAAGGCGGATTTAAGTAAGTTGACTAAATTGTTTAAGCTGTTTATTTATTTAAATTGTTTACTGAGGGAATCTGTAATAAGTAACCGACCCAAAGTTAGGTGGCAGCTTCAACTTACCGCCCAACTGTTACGATAAAAAGTAGGTAAACTAAACTTTACAAATTCCCTAATTAGATTTTAACGAAACATTTATTGTCCAAATGCTTACCAATAGACCTTTCAACATCAGATCATAAGAAACGCCATTTTTGTACTCAAAATCTAAAGATATACCTGATATTTGGGTAGAAAAAATGACATTTCTATACGCTAAGTACTAGTAAGGTCTAAATGAATAGGTATAAATATTCGGTAACAGACAAACAATACCGCCACAAACCGTGAAGCTATTATGGTTCTCTGAATTTTTTTGAGGAATTATCAAAATCGACCTAATTTCTTTTAGTGAAAAAAGTGCCAAAAAGGCGTTAAAAACAAAATACTGTATGAGCCAAAACAAGGTGCTAATCAGAGCTGAAGCTTGGCGCCAACTGTGAATAAAAGCTTGAAAAACAATACTTAGGGCGAGTTTATTTTGTTTAGTCTTTTTGGTGCTTTTGCAACGCTAAAAAAGAAATTCAGTCTTGGCTTTTTTGGTTCTTTTTGTGCTAAGACAAAAAGAACATGTTATTACCTGAAATCGTACAGCTACGATCACAAAAATTTTCAAAGAACCGCTATTATTTGATTCTTACTTTATTATTGGATGAGATTTTAAAACCAACTAATTACAAATTACAGGTATTTGCGTCTGCTCCTTTGAATCTCTCCACTCAATATAAACTATTTCAAACAAGAAAAGAATTTGGCAAAAGTTAAAAAAGTCTTTGTTTGTTCGGAATGCGGCAATACAGAACCCAAAGCCTTCGGAAAATGTACGGCTTGTGGTAGTTGGAATACATGCGTAGAAGAAGTAGTGAGCCGAGAAACGACCAAAGAGGAGAAAAAGAAGGTTTGGCAAAGTGCAAAGATTGGAAAAAATAGCCCCAAACCCGTCGCACTACCCGAAATAGAGGCTGGAGATGTCCGCCGTTTAGTGACACCCAACGAAGAGCTCAATCGCGTTTTAGGTGGTGGTGTCGTGCCAGGTTCTTTGGTCTTGATTGGTGGGCAGCCAGGTATCGGAAAATCCACTTTGATGCTCCAAATTGCGATGAACGTACCTTGTAAAGTACTGTATGTCAGTGGAGAAGAGAGCGGTGAACAAATCAAAATGCGAGCAGACCGAATCGGGACTTTGCGGCAAGACTGTTATGTTTTGACGGAAACCAATACCAGTAAAATCCTCACACATGCACAGACCCTGATGCCACAACTGATTGTCATTGATTCCATCCAAACCCTCGCTTCACCGCACATCGAATCCATTTCGGGCAGTGTTTCTCAAATTCGAGAATGCACAGGCGAACTCCAACGCTTCGCCAAAGAAGTCAATATTCCTATTTTTATCATCGGACACATTACCAAAGAAGGCTCCATTGCAGGACCAAAACTGCTAGAGCACATCGTGGATGCAGTGCTGCAGTTTGAAGGCGATCGGCACTACACCTATCGCATTTTGCGCACCTTGAAAAATCGCTTTGGCTCTACGGACGAAATGGGGATATACGAGATGCAAGCCAATGGGCTACGTGAAGTCTCCAATCCTTCCGAACTGCTGCTTTCCCAAACGGACGAAGACCTAAGCGGTAGTGCCATTGCTGCCACCATGGAAGGCATGCGCCCCATGCTGATCGAAGTGCAAGCACTGGTCAGCACTGCTGTTTACGGTACGCCACAGCGTTCTGCTACGGGTTTTGATCTAAGGCGTTTGAGTATGTTGCTGGCAGTTTTGGAGAAGCGTTGCGGCTTTGCTTTTGGGCAAAATGATGTTTTTCTCAATCTCGCGGGTGGCATCAAAGTGGATGATCCTGCGATTGATTTGGCGATAGTTGCTGCTTTGATTTCTTCGCTGGAAGATGTCGCTATTCCCGACCAGATTTGTTTCGCGGGAGAGGTGGGGCTTTCGGGTGAAATCCGCTCCGTCAGTCGCATCGAACAACGCATACAGGAGGCTGATAAATTGGGCTTTCGGCAGATTTTTATTTCCAAATACAATACGAAAGGACTGGATGCCAGCCGCTATGACATTGAGATTGTGCAATTGGGAAAAGTAGAAGAATTATATCGAATATTGTTTGAGGTCTGATAATGAACTGCTCGCCAAATCAGATTCATTACTTTTGGACTACACTTCTGAGCTTATAAATAATTAATAGTGCAACAAGTGTGTAGCCTATCTCAATTTACTGAAACTCAGGATTATACTGCAAACGGGATAAATTTGTGCTTACTAGTGGATATCAAAATAAATCGAACCACAAAGACATAAAGAAAACAAAGAAAATGCATTAAAAATCAAGCATTTAGCTTTTGTGACCTTTGTTTCTTTTGTGGTTGAAAAAAAATGTCCACTGGTAAGAAATTTGTGCAAACGAATATGCCTGTTTATCGCGCCTAAGGCGGACACGTGTGTTTAAATTGTTGATTTGCTTAACTGTAATACATTGATATTGACAGCATTAAACGAATAAACGATTCAACAAATAAACAAAAAGAAAATGCACTTTTTTATCCCAAACGGAGTATATACCCCAGTTTTTGGTTTGCGACTCTGTCTTCTTGCTTCTAACGTCTAACTTCTATCCTTACTTTTGTATCTTTACCAAAAGTACTTTTCTACATGCGACGCAAAAAACAATTACAGATTGGGCAGTCCGATTTTCGCAACATGATGAAGGCGAATGGCTACTTCGTTGATAAGACATTGTATATCAAAGAATTAATAGATTCTGGCTATCATGTTCTATTGATGCCACGTCCTCGTCGTTTTGGGAAATCCTTGAATCTCTCCATGCTTAAGTATTATTTTGATTATCAAGAAAAAGACACACAAGCATTGTTTGAATCCTTCAAAATTTGGCAGGAAGACGAATATTACAAACAAGAATAAGGCAGCCGTCCGGTTATTCACTTTAGTTTAAAAAGTGGAAAAGCAATCAATTTTGAGAAAAGCCAAGAGGCGATTTATTTAAATATATCAAACATATATAGCAGCTTTAGCTGGTTATTGAATGAAGGTATTTTAGAAGAAGGAGAAGTAAAACAATTCAAGCAAATATCACTTGGAGAAGCGACTCCTGCGATGTATGAAGCAGGTGTCAGACAACTTACCCAATACCTCCACCGTCATTCAGGCAAAGAAACCTTAGTGCTATTGGACGAGTACGATGCTGCCATTCACGCTGGATTTTATCATGGTTTTTACGACGAGATCATCGCCTTGATGAAATCTATTTTAGGCAATACTTTCAAAGATAATCCTTACCTCTACAAAGGCGTAATTACGGGTATTTTGCGCGTATCCAAGGAAAGTATTTTCTCAGATATGAAAAATCTTGGCATTTTCACGGTCTTGAGCAATGACTTTGCGGATAAATTTGGATTCACGGAAGAAGAAGTGAAGGAATTAATGACTTTTTCGGAAATGGAAGAAGATTTCCCACTTGTCAAGCAATGGTACAACGGCTATAAAATGGGATCGGTGAATGGTATTTACAATCCATGGTCTATTGTGAACTACATTGCTCGTCGCAGCGAAGGCTTCAAAAGCTATTGGGGCAATACTAGCTCGGATGACATCATCAGGAGTAGCATTACTGCAAAGGAAAACACTAAACTGCGAAGCAGTATAGAAAAATTGATAAAAGGCGAAACAATAGAAAGAGTATTGAACGAGAACATTACATTTCCTGAATTCTACGCAAATACGGATGTGTTTTGGTCACTGATTACTTTTTCGGGCTATCTCACACCAACTGAAAGTTTAAACTTTGATCGGTATAAATTGCGAATTCCTAATTATGAAATTAGATTACTTTTTCGCAAAATCATAACGAGTTGGTTGGGTAAAGATTTAAAAATTTATCAATCTACGTTGCTCAGAATGACTAGAGCCTTAACCGAAAAACGCTTCACCGAATTTGAGGAATCCTTTCAAAAAATAATGGGTGATACCTTTAGCTATTTCGATACGCATACCGAACCCGAGCGCGTTTTCCAAGCTTATGTACTAGGCTTACTAGCGATGATGAGCGATGATTACGTCATTAAGTCCAACCGAGAATCGGGTAGAGGTCGCTACGATATTTTATTATTACCGAAAGATAAATCACGCTATGGCATCATCATGGAATTGAAGCAGATTGAAAAAGAGGCAACGGACGCTCAAATCAATGCTTCATTAGAAGCTGCACTATCTCAAATTCAAAGCAATAAATATTATTGCGAACTAGAAGCACAAGACATCCAAGAACGACTAGAAATAGCTATTATTTTTGTAGGGAAAGAGGCACATTTAAGGCATCAGTTTAGCTAAATTTGATATCTTAGAGCTAAGTGTAGCAAACGATAGACGAACAATGAGCGACCGAATAAGAATAAAGGACATCGCGCAATACGCGGGCGTATCGGAAGGTACGGTAGATCGCGTCATCCACAAGAGGGGAAATGTATCTAAAAAATCAAAAGACAGTGTCCTAAAAGCCATGCAAGAACTCAATTATCGCCCTAACCAAATTGCGAGTGTATTGGCGTATAATCGCACTTGGACCATCGCAGTTCTGATGCCTCACCCAAAAGGTGATGCTTTTTGGCAACAACCAGCAGCGGGCGTCAAAAAAGCGAGAGAAGTCGTAAGGGACTATGGTGTCATGGTCAAAAACTACTATTTTAATGGTGAGCAACCGATTACCTTTACCCAAGCGACGGAAAAAATTTTAAAGAACGCTTGTGATGCGGTTTTAATCGCCCCTATCTTTTTGCAAGAATCGCTATCGTTTTTTGACAGATGTGAAGCCAACAACATTCCTTACGCACTTATCAATACCTTTATAGATAGAAAAAGTAAGAACGCACTTTTTTACTTAGGGCAGGACTCTTATCAAAGTGGATTTTTAGCGGCTAAATTGCTCACTTTTGGTTTGTCTTCCAATGAAACTGCTTTGATTTTACACATGGAAAAAAGCGTAGTCAATGCTGCTCACCTATTAGAAAAAGAAAAGGGTTTTGAAGACTATTTCAGTCAAAATCAATCCAACGATATTCGAACGGCTAAGGCGAGCTTTTCTGAATTAAATAATGAACTAAAATTTCAGAAGTTTATAGATTTTACGCTCAAAAATCATCCAAGTACAAAGGGCGTTTTCGTAACGACTTCTCGTATTTTTCATCTTGTTCGGCAGCTAGAAAAAATGAATATTCATCACCTCAAATTGGTCGGATTTGACTTGATTGAAGAAAACTTAAATTTTCTTTATCGAGATAAAATTGATTTTCTTATTAATCAGAATCCCGTTAAGCAAGGCTACTTAGGAATCTTAGAATTGATGAATTACTTGGTATTTAAGAAAATGCCCAAAGCCAACCAGCACTTACCATTGGATGTTGTGATGAGGGAAAATGTTGTTTACTATCTCTTGGAAAGAGAAAATGTATCCTTTATGGTATAAGGATACTTAGAAGGAAGTCGAGCTAAGGAACGACGCACAAATAACCTCAGATTCTTGACTTCATCTTTACGCCTTAGGCGAACAGGTTTTGCGCTACTTTTCGTTAGAAAAAGTCTTATGTCCGCCTAAGGCGGATTGCGATTTTTCTGCCTCCATTAGCA
>JBCCRX010000087.1:0-18843 GCA_039201015.1 Bacteroidota bacterium
GCGAAATTCGCCGCTTCTACCTTTAAAAAACCTTGATTCGTTTGGAAGGACTCGACGTCCTTCCAAACGAAAACAAACGAAATTTAATAG
Organism: Bacteroidota bacterium; assembly: GCA_039201015.1. Classification (GTDB taxonomy): domain Bacteria; phylum Bacteroidota; class Bacteroidia; order Chitinophagales; family Saprospiraceae; genus JAAUTG01. The sequence continues at coordinate 91 of JBCCRX010000087.1, forward strand.
TTGGCGATATCTTTCTAAAGATACTCGACCAAATGAAATCATTTAGAGCCATTTATTTGTTAGTACTCTTTTTATTTAAACTCAATATTTGGCTATCATTGCTAAGATATATTTATTTGTACTGTAATTATCAATAAGGTACAATGCATTATAGTCTAACTACACTTCAATGAAAATTCTGATCATATCGCCGAGGTTCCCTTCAGAGAAAGGGAAAGCTGATAGCATGACAGTTTTCCACTTGGTACAATTTTTTGCTAATAAAGGACATAAGGTAATTCTGGCTACTTTTTTGGAAAAAGGAGAGGTTTTTGAGACAGAAATTGAAGTAATTAGAAAATACTGCCAAGACCTAAAAGTAGTGCAACTTAAGGCAATGGATAAATACAAAAGTGTAAGTATTGGAACGATTGGTCAGAAGCCTTTTCAAGTCTTGTATTACTTGAATAATAAAATGAAAAGAGCAGTAGATCAATTAATTACTCAACACAAGCCTGACGTAGCCTATGCTCACCTGATTAGAATGGCAGAATATCTGATAAAAGTGAAAGATATTCCAACAATACTTGCGATGCAAATTGCTCAGACACTCAATTACAAGCGATTAATTCAATTTGAGCGCAGTTTTGCCACTAATTTATTTTACCGAAATGAATATGCAAGAGTGAGAAAGTATGAACCAAACGTAATGAATTTTTTTGATCGTATTTTATTGATTTCTCCACATGACATTAGAGCAATCATCAATAAAAATAGCCATGATAAAGGTCATATATTTTTCAATCCACATGGTATTAATGTCAAATACTACTCAGAAGATTTGCAACTTGAAAGAGAAGAAAATACTTTGATGATGAACGGAGATTTTGGGGTTCGCACAAATATTGATGCGATTGTCTATTTTACCAAAAAGATTTATCCGCTAATCAAAAAAGAAGTGCCTGAAGTTAAGTTATGGATAGTGGGTAGAAATCCAGCAAAAGAGGTCAAAGAACTAGAGAAAGACAAGTCTATTTTGGTAACTGGACGGGTTGATGATATAAGGCCTTATTTACAGAGAGCTACGGTAGGGATAGACCCAATTAGGATTGCTGCTGGTTTACAGAATAAAATTTTAGTGAGCTTAGCTTCTTCTCTCCCCGTTGTATCAACTAGCGTAGGAAATGAAGGAATAGGAACGCCCGAAAACGAAGTAATTTTGCTAGCAGATAATGAAGAAGAATTTGCTAAGAAAACAGTCCGACTCCTGAATGATGCCATTCTAAGAAAGCAAATGGGAAGAAATGCCCTGCGATTTATGCAACAATATTGGACTTGGGAATATCATTTTGAAAGATTGGAAGAAATGATACTAACTTTGGTAAAAGAATATCCCAAAGTAGATGCAGTTGAAAATTACTATCCATTGGTTGAAGAGAAAATAAAGCTACGTTAAGAGCTCTGGAAATAATTTGAAGCTTTATCTTCACAATAGTTCGTGAAGCTTTTTGAGGTAAAATCAATTATCATTCACAGCAATAATCTCCCTTCGAATAAACATTATCAAAAATTCTATGAAAACAGCATTAATTACAGGAATTACGGGACAAGACGGAGCATATCTAGCCGAACTTTTACTGGAGAAAGGCTACATGGTACATGGTCTGAAAAGAAGAATATCGCTTTTCAATACAGCGCGTATAGATCATTTGTACCAAGACCCGCACGAAAAAAATGTACGATTCAAGCTGCACTTTGGAGACTTGACCGATTCTGGCAATTTGATCCGTTTGATACAAGAGATTCAACCCGACGAAATTTATAATCTGGCTGCCATGTCTCACGTGAAAGTGAGCTTCGATATGCCAGAATACACCGCCAATGCAGACGGAATTGGTACATTGCGCATCTTAGAAGCCGTGCGGATGTTGGGCTTGGCGAAGAAAACCAAAGTCTATCAAGCTTCTACCTCCGAACTCTACGGCTTAGTGCAAGAAGTACCACAATCCGAAACAACACCTTTCTATCCACGCTCTCCCTATGCCGTAGCTAAAATGTACGCCTACTGGATAACGGTCAATTATCGCGAAGCTTACGATATGTTTGCTTGTAATGGTATCCTATTCAATCACGAATCGCCCTTGCGTGGAGAGACTTTCGTGACGCGCAAAATCACGCGTGCTGTAGCTAAAATTGGGCTAGGTTTGCAGGATAAGCTCTATCTGGGGAATATGGATGCCAAAAGAGATTGGGGACATGCAAAAGACTATGTGGAGTGCATGTGGAAAATTTTGCAGCAAGACGAAGCCGAAGATTGGGTGATTGCAACGGGCGTGACGACTGCTGTACGTGATTTTGTGAGGATGTCCTTTCGAGAAATAGGTGTAGAATTGGCTTTCAAAGGAAAAGGTATAGAAGAAGTGGCGGTCGTTGTGTCGAGTACCAATCCTGATTATTTACTAGCAGAGGGAAAAGAAGTGGTGGCAGTGGATCCTCGCTATTTCCGCCCGACAGAAGTAGAATTACTTATTGGTGATTCCTCCAAAGCACAGCAAAAATTAGGTTGGATACCCAAATACGATCTCCAAATGCTGTGCAGCGAAATGGTGCAATGCGACATTGAATTGTTCAGAAGAGACCAAATTTTGAGAGAAGCAGGCTTTGCTATTAGAAATGAATATGAATGATTTGCTTGGAACTACTTTATTGTTCAAACTGTTCTACTGATACAGTAAGAAATTTCTTCGAATGGCAACTCAAATAAAAGAACGGGTCATAAATCTAGAGCGAACGCTAGATCAGTTCATCGTGAGCATGAATCGTATGCTCTACGAGACCAATAAAGCCATTCAGGATTTGAAGGAAGAGATGCGCGATTTTAAGGAGGAAATGCGTGAATTCAAAGAGGAATCGCGTAAAAGCAGAGAGCGCAGCGAAAAAGAGATGCGTGAATTCAAAGAGGAATCGCGTAAAAGTCGAGAGCGCAGCGAAAAAGAGATGCATGAATTCAAAGAAGAATCGCGTAAAAGTCGAGAGCGCAGCGAAAAAGAGATGCGTGAATTCAAAGAGGAATCGCGTAAAAGTCGAGAGCGCAGCGAAAAAGAGATGCGTGATTTCAAGCAGGAGATGCGTAATTTCAAAGAAGAGATAAGGACAGAAAATCGTAGGTATAATAAAGAGATGGGTGAGCTATCCAATAAATTTGGAACTTTGACAGAAGATTTAGTCATTCCTGCCATTCGCCCATTAATAAAAAGATATTTTGGAGAAGAATTGTTAGATATTTCGCCTAGAAGAAACAAAAAAATAAAGGCTTTAGATCTGCAAGGCGAGTTCGATGTGATTGGAGTATCGGAAGACAAAGTCTATCTAGTGGAAGTGAAATATTATCCAAGCAAAAGTAAGGTGAAAACTTTCAGAGAGGAAACGATACCTCGATTCAAAAAGCTCTTTCCAGAATATAAAGATCATCTACTCGTACCTATCTTTGGTGGGCTTTATCTTGAGCAAAAAGTAGTGGACTATGCTACTAGCTTAGATATATTTGCACTGGCTTACCGAGAGTGGGACTACATGGATATTCTCAACTTCAAGGCACTTCGAGAGAAAAAATAGTCATGAATAAGACTGGAAAAATTTACATAGCAGGCCACCGTGGTATGGTAGGCTCTGCTATTTTGAGGAAACTACAATCCAAAGGTTTCGAGAATTTCGTATATCGAACCTCTTCGGAACTAGACTTACGCAATCAAGCTGCTACAGAAGCCTTTTTTGAGGCAGAAAAACCCGACTATGTCTTTTTAGCGGCAGCAAAAGTAGGAGGCATACTTGCCAATAACACCTATCGTGGAGAATTTATTTACGATAACTTAATGATGCAAAATAACGTCATCCATGCAGCTTATCAACACGGAGCTACAAAGCTGATGTTTCTAGGTTCTTCTTGCATCTATCCGAAAATGGCGGAGCAACCCATGCGAGAAGATGCCCTTTTGACAGGAGAGCTAGAACCTACCAACGAGCCTTATGCCATTGCGAAAATTGCAGGCATTAAGCTGTGCGACGCCTACCGATCGCAATATGGCTGCAATTTCATTTCCGTGATGCCCACCAATCTCTACGGACCGAACGACAACTACGATTTAGAAAAATCGCACGTACTGCCTGCTCTAATCCGTAAGTTTCATGAAGCGAAAAAAAATGGGAAAAAAGCAGTGGTGATGTGGGGGACAGGAACACCGAAAAGAGAGTTTCTGCACGTAGATGATTTAGCAGATGCTTGCTATTATTTGATGCAAAATTACAATGAAGCGGGCTTAGTCAATATTGGGGTAGGGGAGGACATTGCGATTAGAGATTTGGCATTTTTGATTAAAAAAATCATTGGCTACGAAGGTGCAATTGAACATGATCTGGATAAACCAGACGGCACGCCCCGCAAATTGATGAATGTCTCAAAACTAGAAGCTGCGGGCTGGAAAGCAAGCATTGGTTTGGAAGAGGGCATTCGTTCGGTCTATGAAAATTTGAAAGAAGTAGATTGGTATTGAGCGTATCAAAACTGCCGCAAATAAGTCATTTTTCCAATCAATTCTTGCGAAGAGAAGCGATTGCTGGGTAAAACATTATCACTCTGATTGCTATTGAATACTAGATAAATGAAAGACAATGGACGATATTCCCAGGCAAATCGTATATTCCAAATATCCGTTTCATTAGCACTATTCCATTGATAAGAACCAATTAACTGTACCCTAGGATTCAAAGCCAAGCGCATTCTAGCAATAATCAAATCCGTATTAAAATCTTCTTTCGCTTCTCCTAAATCACGGAATTGATTGCGCACATATACGCCCGCCAGCTCCAAGTGCGGCGCAGGAGATAGCCTTACTTCCGAATAAATACGATCCAACTTCCCATTGTAGTAGCCACCGATTTCATAGCGCAATTCACCCGCAATTTTCTTAGAAAAATCAGATGAAATACCAAAGTCAATACGGGTAAACTCATAAGAACCAGGATCAATCACAATACCTAGTGGTGTAAAGACTTCATCTAATTCTTGCCATTCTTGTGTAATACGCACTTCAAAGTCTCCACCAGTTTGCCATTCTAAATCTATGGGTGCGAAGTTTGCGATTGCTTGCTGAAAAGCACCATCAGATGCTCTCCAAATAATATCTAGACCTGCATCAGGACCGTAACTACGTATGAATTTGGGTAACCAATCTGGTCGAAAATCAAAATCAGCACCTGGCGATAATAGCGCGTAGTCACTCAAACGCAAGAAGCCAACACCTGGCAAATAATTTTCACCAGCATATTGCCCAATAACGCCCAAATAGCCCCAATTTTTTTGCTGATAAATCCAAGCATGAGCGGCTAATCCATTACCTGCTTCTGAATCTGCGGAAGCCGAAACCATTGCTTCCATAGAAAGAGATTGCTTAGGACGCAAAAAGCCGTTGAGGGTGGCAGTAGTGTTGTCCTTGCGAGCTAAGGTGTTGCCGTCTTGCTCAAAAGCATCGTCGCGTCGGTGCGTAATCATACCACCTAGACGGTTTTGTCCTGAAAAATTTTGGACATAGCGTCCAACACCGAAATAAGAAGCAGGCGTATTTTCTGTGGCGCGTTGTCTTATAGCAAGCACACCTGATGTCTGCTTATCTGTTTGGCTAGTAAAACGCAAACCACCGTCTAATGGAATTGGGCTACCGTCATCATTCAGTCCAATTCTTCGACTAAAAAATGGCTGAATGAAAGTGGCAGAACTGGTCCTAAATATGTTAGCATTTTCTAAAAAAAACTGCCGCCGCTCTGGAAAAAGTACCGAAAAGCGCGTCAAATTCTGTACTTGTTGATCCACATCGGCTTGGGCAAAATCCGTATTAATTGTAGCATCCAAAACCGCATTGGGTGTGATCGCCCATTTGACTTCGCCACCTGCCTTAAAGTTATTGAAAGTCTCTTTGTCGCTTTGCCCTTCTTGCACTTGCCCTACATCGCCCAGTACATATGGATTAATTTGTAGATTAGCGGAAGGCGGTGGTGGTTGAATGCCTTTTAGCACAGCAGCGTACGCCATTCGAAAATGAGAAAATGCACGTGGATAAGCGGGCCAAGTGGTCACTTCATTATTCCTGCGAATATTGCGATTGAAAGACACCAACATTTCCGTACTTCTTTCCTTGTAGCGAAGCGTTTTCCAAGGAATTGCGATTTCTGCTATCCACGCCGTATCTGTGATTTGTGTGCGTACATACCAAAGGGCATCCCAATTGACATTTCCATCAAATTCATCGCCGTCAATGACTTGTATTTCGCGCTGCGAACCATAAGGCGTTACCTCAAAACCTACCGCGTTGCGTTTGTCCATTAAACCGTCTATGGCTATACTAAAGCGATCATTGCCATAGCCACTGAAATCTCGCTGCATATTGCGTACACGCAACTGACTGCGATTAGGCAAGCTGTCTAGATTCAAGACACCGACATAAAGAAACTCTGAATTGTAAAGTATTTTGACCTCTGTATCAAAAGTAGCTGCTTCTCCCTGAAACGGATCGCGCTGCGTGAAACCCGATACGGCTTCCACCAATTGCCAAGCTCCTTCGTCCAAGCGTCCGTCTAGCAGTATATCATTTTCTCCCACTTTATTGGCATACACTTCGAGTGCTTGTTCAGGCGGTGGAAAGACTTGCACTTGCTGTGCCTTAGAAGAAAAAGAAAAGACAAAAGTTAGGAGAATTGAGGATACAACAGCTTTGAAATATCTAAATAGATTGCTCAATGTAATTAATGATTTTCGATAAAAATGGCAAAGAATAATCATCCATGATTAATGATTCTATTTGGTAATATTATCAAGCCAAAAAAGTTCAGCAATTATATGTAGATATTAAACAATACTATCATCGGATTAAAATTTTTTCTGTAAACACTTGATCGTCAATATATGCCTTTAAAATATAAGTTCCTGATATAAAGGACTTTACATCAATTTGAATACTTCTTTGATATCCACTCGAAGCAGCTTCCATTTGCTTCAAAACTTCTTTACCGCTAGCGTCTATCAATACAAAATGGCTAAATTGCTCCTCAAAACCCTGATATTGAATGTTAAGTTGCCGCTGATGTATATTGGTTGTCATCCACGCCTTTGCTGGCCCCTCTTTGCGTTGTTCTATTCCATCTATGTTTTGCATCGCAGCAATCTCGAATGTAGTATCAGCCAAGACTACATGCAATTGAATTTCACTAGGAAAAGCATCTACCTTGGTCGAAGTATATAACATTGCACTACTACCTCGCCATTTGCCTAAATCTATCAGGTAAGAAGCCAAATTATCATTAGTATTTCCTGCTTTCTTAACATCTAGTCGAAATGGACGAGACGGCAATAAATAGTAGTCACTAATTCTCCATTGATCGATGTTTTGATATATTTTTTCATCATCAATATAAACATCAACGGCATCTAAGTGAGTAGCAGCTTGCGAAAAAGCAAGCGCGACGCTACCTGAAAATACATCCTTAGGCACTTTATTTTTGATCCTTGGAAATATTGTATTCGTATCTTCACTTTGATGCAAAAAGATAAGGTAATCCAAATCTTCTTCCAACTTAAAGTTGAAGTAGTTTTGAATATCAAAACTCGAATTACTTGCTGCGTTTGCTAGACCAATGCTAAAATATTCTCCTTTCGGTAAATCCAAAAAAGCAGTTGCGTCTTTTGGACTAAAATCATTAATGAATAATTCGTCATTAAGGTAGAGGTCAAATCGCTCTTGGTAGGCATTTTGAATGAACTGCACACCAACTTTTCGATGCGCTTCTGGCAGCGAAATTTCTTCCAAAGGAAAAGAAACACCATTGCTCAACATCACATAAGTTTTTAATCTAGGTGAACGTCCGTCGGTGTATCCAGAAGTAAAAATAATCGCTGATCTTTGTTGCCAAAAATCCAAATTAATCCAATTGGAAATGATACCTTTCCGATGTGCAGCATCTTCTATTACAATGGAAAAAGCGGAAGAGGGAATATTGATGTAAGGCGTATAATTTCCGAATACCAGTCCGCTCCAAAGCTCTTGTTCTGAGATACTTATCGTCACGCTGTCTGTTGGTAAAGCGGCATGAATAAAGCTAATTCCTACGTGTTGCGCTGCATCTGAACTGAAACGATGTTGCGCTCTGGTAAATAGCTTCAAGTCTTCTGCTTCGCCACTGAACATAAAAACATAATTGGTACTGTCCACCAAACTGATTATAAAATTTTCCAAAGCATCTTCTGCGCTTTCACTGTCGGCAGGAGCAACTGCAAGAACCCACTCTCCATCAGGTAAAGAAAAAAAGGCAGTTCCTTGCCTGAATTTCATGTTTGGAAATTGAAGCTGGTCATTAATATAAATGTCCAATTTTTCGTTGGGAACATTGTTGATGAACTGTACTTTTGCTGCAAAGGACTGTCCATTCATCGTACAGAAGATGAAGAGCGAAAATAAATACTTCATTGTTGTGCGTAGTCTTGTTCTTGGGCTAAGGTCTATATTAGCTTGTAGAGTACAAACTTAAATTGAGGAAACGGTCGTTTTTTAGAAGAAACGGTTTAGATTTACATTTTATATGCAAAACTACTACGAAATATTAGGCGTTCCCACTCATGCTGCTAAGCAAGAAATCCGTAAAGCCTATCTTGCCAAGTGCAAAGCTTATCACCCCGATTTGCACGAAGGCGCAGCATGGGCAGAAAATCAGTTAAAACTAGTGAACGAAGCTTACGAAGTGCTATCTGATAGCTTTCGAAGGCATGACTATGATGCGAAATTAATTGACGAAAAACAATTGTCAGTAAAGCGAAGCATTCCTTCTATACAAGAGATTAGAAGACGTCCCGTGTGGATGTACGGCAGTTTGCTTGCGCTTGCTTTATGGCTAGGAGTCATTGCGATTAGTTTTTATGAACCTCAACAAGCAGAAATACAGCACAGCGAAATGTACGCGCTCAAAAATGAACATCTTCGCTTCCAAAACTTTTGTAAGAAGCATCCAAAATTGATTAATAAAGCAGAATATCAATTTGTACTTCATCACCAGCCTGCAACGGGTTTCACTTTTGAACTAGAACGACTGCTGGCAAAAGGGGATACAATTGGTATGAAAAAACGAATTCTGGAATTGCGAGAGGAATGAATAGTTTAGCGTTTTTTTTTATAAAAAAATAACCTCAGCCTCAATAGCAACTTCAACTTCAATTTTAACCTCAACTATATCGAACCAAATCAAACAAAACCGAACTAGCCTAAATAAGACAAACTCGTTTTATGTCTGTATTTTCTTATCAATGGAAAGATGTCTTGAAGCGAAGCAAGCAATCATCTGCTTTCGGTATTTTGTTGCTTTGCATTTTTTATCTTATTGGTATTTTAGGCATTGCGGTATTCCAATTTAAAGATTTCATTCTGCTCACGCCTTTTAATCTGCTAGTTTCTCTAGCAATTATTTTATATTATCATCCTACTTGGAATAGGCACATCGTTGCTTCGCTTTTGCTTAGTTTTTCGTTTGGCTTTTTCATTGAAGCAGTTGGTGTGAACACAGGACTAATTTTTGGCGAATATCGCTATGGACAAGTATTGGGCTGGAAAATATGGGACACACCCTTGATGATTGGCATCAATTGGGCGATGCTCATTTACAGCGTTGGCGTTACGATCAATAGAATTTCTCGCAGCGAAAAATGGTGGCTGAAAGCAGCACTAGGAGCAAGTATGATGCTTTTACTGGATATCTTGATTGAACCCGTTGCTATTCACTACGAGTTTTGGACTTGGGAAGCCGTAAATGTGCCTTTGCAGAACTACATTAGTTGGTGGCTCATTAGCTATGGATTGCTCGCTTTCTTCCATTTTTCAGACCAAAAACCGACAAACAAAGTAGCTACTGGCTTGTTAGTTCTCCAATTTGTGTTTTTTGCGATCTTGTTGTTATCAAGAGGTTAGACCAACGCATGAATCCCTAAAAGCTCGCTAAAAACATCCAATAAGCTGGTCGAAAGGCCGCATCAAATAGAAAGTTATGCTTACCTACGTTTCTTATATTGGTATTGTTTTATTGACCATTGCGACTATGGAATTTGTTGCCTGGTTTGCGCATAAATATGTCATGCACGGCTGGTTGTGGGATTGGCACGAAGATCATCATAAACCCCATTTTGAGAAAGAAGGTTTCTTTGAAAAAAATGATCTGTTTTTCCTTGTTTTTGCTATCCCTAGCGCACTATCTTATATCATTGGTTCCGCCACGCCGCACTTTTGGCTGTTTTTTGTAGGCATCGGCATTTCTATTTATGGACTGATCTATTTTCTCATCCACGATGTCTATATTCATCGCCGTTTTAAGTGGTTTAAACAATTGGATACCAAATACTCCAGAGCGATTCTTCGCGCGCACGGTGCGCACCACGCAAAGCATACCAAAGAGGACTGCGAATCCTTTGGACTATTGGTAGTGGATAAAAAGTACTTCAAAAAGCGAAGGCGGAGAAAGCAAAAAAATATGGATACGGCTTAGTAAATAGCCCGCCCATTTAAACCACTAAGATACGAAGGCAGCAATTTCTTATTTGGGATTTAGAAATGTAATTTTTTGCTCTAAACTGTAAGAATAATTCCCAAATTAGGGTTCAAAAATGACATTTCTTACTCTCCGATTGGTAAATTTTTCCACATAAGAAATTGCTGGCACAAAAGAATAGTAAGTCTCAATTTGTTGATTGTCAGTGTATTAAGCTGTTTTTGTCGTATTTGTTGCTAATATAACAGATACGTCTAATTTACTTACTTCTTTGAGGTCAAAAAAATCTAAAAAGGGAAATGATGCCTTAAGCACGATTTCCCTTTCGTTGTTTTACACAAGTTTGGTTAGAAAGAAAGTAGAAGTATTTACTGCAACTTAAACTTTACAGGTAAAGTAAAACTGACTCGCACAGGCTGTCCTCTTTGCATACCAGGTCGCCATTCGATGTCTTGATCTTGCATTAATTTCACCACACGGACAGACTCTGCACCTAATCCACCTCCTTGATCTCGAAGCAATTCGATTCCTGAAACTTTACCGCTTTTTTCTATCGTAAACCTTACAACGCAAGTGCCGTCAATCCCATTTTCTCTAGCAATTGGAGGATATTTCAAGTTTTTGTACAAAAACTTAGTCAAAGCCATATCGGTACACTTTTTGGCTTCATCTTCATCAAATATGTCTTTACAACCAGGAAAACGAGGCATATCTTCCACTATCACGAATATAGGTTCTTCTTCCTCAATGACAGGAGGGGCAGGCGGTGGCGTCGGTGGTGCAGATTTCACCACTGGCTTTGGTGGCGGGGCAATCTCTGTCTCTTCCTCTACTAACAAATCCACAAATTCTATTTCTTCTTCCTCTATTTCCTCCTCTGGCACGGCTTCGATCACAGGCGGTGGTGGCGGCAGCGGCGGTGGTGGAGTAGTGGTGCGCGGTGGTTCTTGAATAAGGTCTTCGTCGAAAATACTTATATCATAAGGAATAAAAATCTTTTCCTCATACTGCGTCCAATTAAAAGCCATAAATACAACGCTTAGAGCAATCGTCAAAGAGAGCATAAAAAAAGTATTGCTCCATTTAAAGGCATTGACGGCTGGATATTTATTGCGTCCAATGACATTGGAATTACTCGTTTTCTGGTCAGACCAATCGGTCTTTGCACGTTTCGATAATAAATTTCGCATCACAAAGATGACACTCAAAGTCAATACGCATAGACCGATCAGGCCTATCAAGAGCGTACTGCTTGATACAGCAAAATCATTCATACTGATTGTGTTTTAAAGATAGCAAGAAATTCACCCTCTCAATCTCTCAATTCTCCCAATTCTCTCAATCTCCTCCCTATCTATCGAATAAAAAATGTGTTGAAAAGAAATGACTGGCCAATCACCTCTGGAAACTTACTTCGAAGATTGTTTCTGTTATTGTAGATGTGACTTAAGATGTTTTTGGTGTATATGAAAAACTTTTTAGTGAAGAAAAAACAATTTTGATAAAATTAATGCACAATTAATACCACAAATTGGAGCAGTACGCCTGCTTTTCCGTAAAAAAATAGATATTTGCGCTCTTTTTAAAAAGCGTTTACTTTCAATGGTATTTAGTGTAGGTTCAAAGTAAGATAAGTACCTCCAACTAATTGTATAAGCTATTTATTTGTTTAAATCGTTTAATATATTGACATTCAGTTGTTTAAATTTTATTTTTTACGACTACTTTTGTCTAAGTACTTAATACGTACAACCTACCACTTACTACAAAACTTAAAAACACTATGGCTAAAAAAGTAGCAATCAATGGCTTTGGTCGCATTGGACGATTGACGTTCCGTAATTTATTGGAAAGAGAAGATATCGAGGTAGTCGCGATCAATGACTTAACGGACAATAATACATTAGCGCATTTACTGAAGTACGATTCCGCACATGGTCAGTTCAATGGAACAGTAGAAAGTACTGAAGATAAAATAATTGTGAACGGTATAGCAATAGAAGCTTCTGCGGAGCGCAATCCAGAAAATTTGTCTTGGGGAAAAATGGGTGTTGACGTGGTACTGGAATGTACAGGCGTATTCAGAACACGCGAAAAAGCGGCTTTGCATTTGAAAGCAGGTGCGAAAAGAGTGGTTATTTCTGCACCTGCCAAAGGTGGCGATGTACAAACCATTGTTTTGGGGGTCAATGATGACGAATTAGATGCTAATGAAACCGTTTTTTCCAATGCTTCTTGTACTACGAACTGTCTAGCTCCCGTGGCAAAAACAATAGTAGAAAACTGGGGCATGGTCGTAGGTTCAATGACTACAACTCATGCTTACACCGCCGATCAAAATATCCAAGATGCACCACACCGAGATTTGCGTCGGGCAAGAGCCGCTGCTTTCAACATCGTACCGACTTCTACGGGGGCAGCGACGGCAACGGCAAAAGTAGTACCTGCCATAAAAGGAAAGTTGTCGGCTATTGCTTTGCGTGTCCCAACCATAACGGGTTCTTTGATTGAAGTAAATTGTGTAGTAGAAAATGTCCCTACTGTAGAAGAAATCAACGCCAAATTCAAAGCACTATCTGAGGGTGCGATGAAAGGCGTATTGGAATATGCCACTGATCCTTTGGTGTCCTCCGATATTGTAGGCAACAAGCACTCTTCCATATTCGATTCCTTGATGACCCAAGTCAATGGCAATATGATAAAAATCGTCAGTTGGTACGACAATGAAGCGGGCTATTCTGCGCGCTTGGCGGACATGTGCGAGCGCGTCGCTAGTTTGTAGGCTATTCTTGAATCGTAGAATTGTCAATTCAGCAATTCTACGGTTCAGCAATTCAACATCACAACAATGAACATTAAAGACATCAATTTTCAAGGTAAAAAAGCACTTATTCGGGTAGATTTCAATGTGCCTTTGGATAGTGATTTCAATATTACTGATGATAATCGCATTCAAGCAGCTTTGCCGACGATCAAGCATGTACTAGAGCAAGATGGTGCGGTTATTTTGATGTCGCATTTGGGGCGTCCGCAGAAGAAAATGAAAGAAGACGGCTCTATTGATGTGCAAAAATTTACGCTTCGACATGTCGTTGGGCATTTGGGCAGTCTGCTGGGGCGTACGATCAAATTTGCAGAAAATACCATTGGAGAAGACACTCAAAAGCACGCCAATGAACTGCAAGCAGGCGAGGTTTTAGTGCTAGAAAACACGCGCTTTCACGAAGGAGAAAAAAAGGGAGCGGGAGACTTTGCTCGGCAGTTAGCGGCTTTGGCGGATATTTACATCAACGATGCTTTCGGTTCGGCGCATCGCGCACACGCTTCCACCACCACCGTTGCTCAATTCTTTGCTTCCGAAAATCGTGCTTTCGGTTTGTTGATGGAAAAAGAAATCGAAAACGCAACCAAAGCCTTGAATAGTGATGATCGGCCAATCACAGCGATCACGGGCGGCGCGAAAGTTTCTGATAAGCTGCTATTGCTAGAAAGTCTGCTGGATCGCGTGGATAATTTGATTATTGGTGGTGGCATGGCTTATACTTTTGCCAAAGCGAAAGGTGGAAAAATTGGCAATTCGATTTTTGAAGAGGACAAGACAGATTTGACCTTGGATTTGCTCAAAAAAGCAAAAGAAAAAGGCGTAGCAGTTTATCTACCGACCGACAACAAAATCGCAGATGACTTCTCTAATGATGCCAACACCAAAATAGTTGCTACGGGTGAAATTCCAGATGGCTGGGAAGGCTTGGACATCGGGCCAGAAAGCATCAAAACCTTTGGTGAAGTACTGCTAGCGTCCAAGACCATTTTATGGAACGGACCAATGGGCGTTTTTGAATTTGAGAACTTTGCAAAAGGCACAAAATCCATTGCAGAATATGTCGCCCAAGCTACGGAGAATGGTGCGTTTTCACTGATCGGAGGCGGTGATTCAGTAGCGGCAGTACGACAAATGGGCTTGGTCGATCAAGTCAGTTTTGCTTCCACGGGCGGTGGCGCGATGTTGGAGTTTTTAGAAGGAAAGACTTTGCCTGGAATTGCGGCGATAGAGGCTTAGCTATTAGGTTTTCAAAAGCTAGTGCGTCTAGTCCGAATTACTTACCTATACTTTCCATGCTGAAGCTATTGTCATTGCTGCAACCTATACTGCATGTGAGATAAAAAAGTACATTTTCATCTTTGGTGATATGGTGATTCGGTAAGCGCCTAATCACCAAATTACCGGTTAAACAAACCCGTCTGCTTTGGGCGTGATTAGCAAAATCATTAGAAATGTATTTGCACTTTTTTACTCCGAACAAAGTATAAATAGGTAGTTATTTAACGGTTGTACTACTAGAAAGATCATTTACAAGCCTTTGTATATCTTTATTAGTCTTATTGCAAAATGAATGACTGATGACTTACTATATTGATACTGAGTCAAACAAATAAAAACTATGATTGATCTAAGTCAAATTTCTACAAAGCCACCTAAAGAAGCAGAAAAAGCTAAACTCAAAGCACAGACCAAAGTCTATGTGAAGCGTCTTGGAGAGTTGCAACGATTGCTGAGAGCAGCGCAAAAGCATGCTATTCTGGTCGTTTTTCAAGGTATGGATGCCAGCGGAAAGGATGGTGCAGTGTATAAAGTTTTTCGAGATTGCAGTCACAATGATGTTTCGACTTATGGCTTTAAGAAACCAACAAAAAAAGAACTCGCACACGATTTTCTTTGGCGTATTCATCAGCTATCACCTGCAAAAGGTCAAATACAAATTTTCAATCGTTCCCATTACGAAGATGTGCTTATACAGCGCGTACATGGCTGGATAAGTGAAGAACGCGTTCAGAAACGAATGCAATCTATCAATGCTTTTGAAGATTTATTGCAATACGATAACAATACGCTAATTTTGAAATTCTTCTTACACATTTCCTACGATCAGCAAAAGGAAGAATTACAAGAGCGACTAAATGAAGCGGACAAAAATTGGAAGCACAACCCTGGCGATTGGGAAGAGCGCAAACACTGGAATAAATACATGCAGTGCTATCAAGATGTACTCAATTGGAGCGATATTCCTTGGAGCATCATTCCTGTAGATAGCCGTTGGTATCGAGACTATCTGGTGAGCAAAACCATTGTAGAAGCTATGGAACAATTGGATATGCAATATCCTGGGCTGGAGAAATAAGCTTCAATTGACAGGTGGACGCTCTCCATTGAAGTCAGATCGAGCAATATAGACAATAACCAGCCCTAGTATAATCATCGCTATTTTGACGACGAAACCAAAAAGTGGACCTGGTGCATCTATCCACAATAGAAAAGATAATTTTGCCCCGATCAAGCTCAAGATTAGGGCTAGAAAACCATAGAGAAAAAGAATAAATCCTATAAATGTCCAAAGACCTTGCCGTTTCATATATTCATCAGTCGTTTATCTGCTAACGCAAATTGCTTTTTAGGGAGTAGTTAATAAATAATAAGATACCCAAAATGGTAGTTTTAGTTTGTTCTTATGCAAGGCGGAAAAAACGGACTTATGCCATAGCATAATGCGTATTTTTTCAAGGTAGCAGAAGGACAAAATAAAGCTGCAAGGTGGGTAGGTTATATTTTACCTACTCCCTTAATCTATATTTCAATTAGGGCTGTACGAAGTCTCGTTTTTGCTAACATTTTACTCGAAAATAGCCTAAGTCAATGTCAGAAAATCACTCAACAAGTATGCTCCGTAAATCGTTTCGGACAGAAACACCAATTTTCACTGATTTTTCCCAAAAAAATCAGTGAAAATTGGTGTTTCCGTCCATAAAAAACCTTTGGGGCATACTTGTTGAGCGATTTCAGGAGCGTTCCTGTGACTTATTTTGAGCATAGCTTAAGACTTCGTACACGCCTATATTTCAATCAATAATTTTCTATTTGCGGACTTAAGAATAACTACTTCTAAGATAGATTGTTGAAAAAAATTAGATTTACGAGCAGAAAGTAAGCACAAAAAAAGATTCGACCTCCGAGTGGAAAGCCGAATCCAAAAAAAGACTACGCTAATCTTGTGCTTCACAGCAATGCCTTATCATCTGCTCTTGTAGATAACATAACCACAATTCATAGAATGCCCGTAAAATTTGATTCGGTTAGACAAAAAATAAAAAAGAGAGACTAATCACAACAGGTTGAACATCAATTCGGTATATACAATTGTGAACGATAGAAGTGTGCAAGCTACCAAACAGAAAATAACGAGTATTTTTTGAAGTATATACCAAGGATTTAGGAGTTGATTTTGAAGAAGTAGACTTTCTGAGAGAGCCTCAAAGGACTTACTCAAGCTAGTTTATTTGTTTACTTGCAACTGATTAGAGAGAAAAATAATCAAGCCATGCTTGTTTGTACTCACAAATATAAAAGTAAATATTAATATTGCAATTTTTGTTTTGAGGATCACAACAATAAAGTATTTAAATAGCTCACTGGAAGGTGGTCTAAAGTAAAAAACAGCGTATCATAATCATGTATATCACTACTCAAAGAGGGTGACTTTCTTACTTATTCAAGCATTAAAGTACTGATTTTCAATATACATTTGGATATATAAGTCCTTTAATGTGTAAAATACCTGAATTCAGGGAGTATTATTTTCAAATTACAAGCAGTGAATATATAAAATATTGATATTAAAATATGTGACGTGTATTTATCAGGAATTATCTTAAATAAATGTTAAAAGTTTGACCGCAGGACAAATACTACAACAACTCAAAGAGAAGAAATATCGGACTATTTATTTCTTGCATGGTGATGAATCTTACTTCATTGATCAAATCTCTGATTATATAGAAGAAAAAGTGCTTACAGAAGGTGAAAAGTCTTTCAATCAGACGATCCTCTACGGGAAAGAGGCAGATGCAAAAACAGTAACCGATATTTGTTTTCGCTATCCTATGATGTCGCCCTATCAGGTTGTGATTCTGAAAGAAGCACAGGAGATGAAGAACCTAAAAAGTCTGAAACCTTATATCGAAAAAGCGGTAGCTAGTACGATCCTAGTGATCTGCCACAAGCACAAAAAACTCAATCTCAATTCTGCCTTTGGGAAAGCTATAAAAGCAAATGCGGCTGTACTGGAATCCAAGAAGCTCTACGATAACCAAGTAGCAGATTGGATACAAAACTACTTGAAAAGTAAGAAGCTAAAAATAGCTCCGCAAGCTGCTGATTTAATGGCAGAATATTTAGGAACGAATCTATCTAAGATCACGAATGCTGCCGAAAAACTTATCATTAATTTAGTGGAAGAAAGTACCGTCACTACGCAGCACATTGAGCAGTATATCGGCATCAGCAAAGATTATAATGTTTTTGAATTGCAGCGTGCCATTGGTAGGAGAGACGTCTTGAAAGCCAATCGCATCATCAATTATTTTGCTTCTGACTTGCGAAAGCATTCGATCATCATGATGACGAGTGCTTTTTATAATTATTTTAGTAAAGTACTGATGTTGCACCAATTAAGACAAAGTTCAGAACAAGAAATTCTAAAGACGCTGGGGTTGCGCTCTGCTTATTTTTTGAGAGAATATCGCTCCACTGCCAGGCAGTTTCCGCTGCCTAAAGTGGTAAAGATCATGCACATTTTAAAAGAATACGACCTAAAATCAAAAGGCATCGACTTCAATAAAACCAATACGGACGACGGGCAATTGATGAAAGAGCTAGTTTGGAAGATATTGCACGTCTAAATGTCGTGAGATTTGCTACGTGACGTGAGATTTGCTAAATCTCAAAGATTTAGTAAATCTATGTTATCGCAGAACAATACCAATAAAGCTATCCTCCTTTTTCATTTTTTCCTTTCCTTTGCATTCTTTTTGTAGCAGTAAGTTATACTCCGTTCGGCCTAAAAAAGTGCAAATACGTTTCTAATGATTACCAAAGATGAAAATGCACTTTTTTATCCCACATGCAGTATAATTTGCTACACACTTAATACTCTGGACTTTGGATACTTGAAAGACGCATCTTAAAATCGTGAAACAATTTTCAGCCTGAGGTGAGGCAGATTAAAATTTTCCTGATTATAACGGAATGCGGTGATTAGTAAATGCTGCAATAGCGTCTCATTAAGTGTTGAAATTCCATATACTTCGCTGCTGACGCAGCGAAGGGAACTTCAGGCGGGAGAGAGGAATCGGCGGTTTTACCGC